>CAJZDE010000042.1:0-8666 GCA_915063165.1 uncultured Streptococcus sp. | reverse complement strand
GAAAGAAAGATAAACAGAAAGTGATTTTAGATTCTCTTTCCTCAAACCTATCATCTGAAAGTAGTTTTAAAAATAAAAAGAGCGTTTCCGCTCTCTGTATATCAATAGGTGCTAGCTCCTTTCTCTAGTTTGACGGTTTGGAATTTCTTTTGGTAGGTTACTTTAATCGTCATGTGAGAGCCCTCGTTTCTTTTTGATGACTCTAGTATAAGACCCAAACCTAAAAGCTAGCTTAAGTTTTCCTTAGAGAAAGCTTATACTCAATGAAAATCAAAGAGCAAACTAGGAAACTAGCCGCAGGTTGCTCAAAGCACTGCTTTGAGGTTGTAGATAAGACTGACGAAGTCAGTTACATATATAATCCAAGGCGACGTTGACGTGGTTTGAAGAGATTTTCGAAGAGTATTAATCTAGATGTTCTTTCTTTTCCAGATGGAGAGCAATCATGCGCCATTCTGGATCCTCTTGCCAACCTTCTATCGAACTAATGTAGCTGGCAACCTTTCTGGCTTCTTCTAAAATCGGAAAATCTTCGATAATATCAGCCACTTGAAACTCTGGAAGTCCTGACTGTCTGGTTCCAAAAATCTCTCCAGAACCACGCATTTTCAAATCTTCCTCCGCAAGGACAAATCCATTGGTCGTTTCTGTCATGATACGCATGCGATCTTTCCCAGACTCCGTCTTGGGATTGGCAACGAGAACAGCATAGGACTGCTTGTCCCCCCGACCGACACGACCTCTGAGCTGGTGAAGTTGGCTGAGACCGAACCGATCGGCATCCATGATGATCATGACGGTCGCATTGGGAACATTGACCCCAACCTCGATAACCGTTGTAGATACTAGAATATCTGTTTTTCTCTCTTTGAAATCCTGCATGATCTGGTCTTTTTCATCACTCTTCATCTTACCATGTAGAAGAGCCACTTCGGCCTTACCTGTAAAATGAGCCGTCAATTCCTCTGATAAGGCAATAGCATTTTTCAGATCCAGAGCTTCAGATTCTTCG
Source organism: uncultured Streptococcus sp. (assembly GCA_915063165.1). Lineage (GTDB taxonomy): Bacteria > Bacillota > Bacilli > Lactobacillales > Streptococcaceae > Streptococcus. The sequence goes on along the minus strand of CAJZDE010000042.1, from coordinate 7,654 downwards.
ATCAGGGGAGAGATGACATAGGCTTGAGAACCTTTTTGAATTTCTCCCTCTAACCAAGTCAAGACCTGAGGCAACTGCTCATGCTTAATCCAGCGCGTCACAATAGGCTTCCGCCCTGCTGGCATCTGGTCAATAATAGAAACATCCATATCTCCAAAGGCTGTGATAGCCAAGGTTCGTGGAATGGGTGTCGCCGTCATCATGAGAACGTCAGGGTTGTCCCCTTTTTCCCGTAAAATACGCCTTTGGCCCACACCAAAACGGTGCTGCTCATCAATGATAATCAAGCCAAGACGAGCATAATCCACCCCATCTTGTATCAAAGCATGGGTTCCGATAATCAAATCAGCCTCACCCTTGGCAATAGTCTCCAAGACTTCTCTTTTTTCTGTAGCTTTCAAGGATCCTGTCAAGAGAGCCAGTTTCAAGTCTGGAAAAAGGTTCCGTAAACTCTCAAAGTGTTGCTCTGCTAGGATTTCTGTTGGCACCATGAGAGCTGCCTGATAGCCAGCCGTCACCGCCGCAAACATGGCCAAACCAGCAACCACCGTTTTTCCGCTCCCCACATCCCCTTGCAAGAGACGATTCATGTGATGGTCCGACTTCATGTCGGTCAAAATTTCCTGCAAACTTTTTTCCTGAGCTTGGGTTAGGGCAAAAGGCAGATTTTCTTTAACGGCTGTCACTTTTTCCTGGGACCAATCCAGAACCAGACCGCTTCCCTGAACTCTATTTTCAGACTTGAGTGACTGCAACTGCATTTGAAAATAAAAGAGTTCCTCAAACTTGATACGGCGAAGGGCCTGCTTGTATTCTGCCAAATCCTTTGGAAAATGCATAGCACGAACTGCCTGACAACGGGACATGAGTTTGTATTTGTCCAGCAAAGACTGGGGAAGGTTTTCCTCTATCAAGAGGTCCAACCCTTGATCAAAGGCTGTCTTGATAACCTTGACCAGTCCTGCCTGACTGATCCCCTGAGCCAGACGATAGACAGGCTGGAGGTCATCTTCCACCTGAGCCAGAACCTTCATCCCTGTCAGACTAGCCTTGGCGCGGTCCCATTTTCCAAAAACAGCAAGGGTTGCACCCAACTCTATCTTATCAGCCAGATAGGGTTGGTTAAAAAAATTCACCGCAAAAACAACTTCTCCCTGCTTGAGACTAAAGCGTAGACGATTACGCTTAAAACCATAATACTGGACACTGGCAGGAGTCACTACCTGACCAGACAGAACAGCCTTCTCGCCATCTTCTAGTTCCAATACTTGCTTGGTCTTGAAATCTTCATAACGGAAAGGAAAGTAGAGCAAGAGGTCTTGCAAGTTTTCAATTCCTAGTTTGGCATATTTCTCTGCTGACTTCGGTCCCACACCAGGCAAGACATGCAAGGGGTGGTGTAGATTCATGCTCCACTCCTTTCTTTTTTAATCATACTCTCTCGGAATGCGATCGCTGAGGAGACAAACCACCTCATAGTTAATGGTTCCGCGGTAGGTCGCTACCTGAGTTGCTGTGATTTCCTTGTCCCCGTTTGAGCCAATCAAAGTTACTTTTGTGCCTAGCGGGTAAACCTTAGGCAAACGAATGGTGATTTGGTCCATAGAAACCCGACCGACGATTGGGCAAGCTTGTCCATCTACCAAGACGAAGAAATTTTGCATGTCTCGTGTCCAACCATCCGCATAGCCGATTGGCACAGTCGCGATGATTTGCTCACTATCCGCCTGATAGGTCGCTCCATAGCCCATGCAAGCTCCAGCTGGCACTGTCTTGACATGAACAAGGGCAGACTCCAAACTCAAGGCTGGTGTCAGGTCATAAGGCAGGTCCAAGACCTCTCCACTAGGATTCAAGCCATACATGGCATCTCCCATACGGACTGCATTGAAAATAGTCTCTGCATGCCAGAGAGTCGTTGCCGAGTTGCTGGCATGAACAAGCTCTGGGACTTCCTTCATGCTTGACAGAATAGTTTTAAATCGTTCCAACTGGGCATTAAAGTAGGTATCTGATTCTTCATCTGCAGTAGCAAAGTGGGTAAAAATCCCCTCAACACGAGCACCGTGTTGTTGGAGCAAGGCTTGAGCCTGCTCAGCCTCACTGGCCTCTCGAAAACCAATCCGACCCATCCCTGAGTCAATCTTGAGGTGAACTGTTAAGCCAGATAAATCTGTCTCCCTAGCTAAGAGCGCTTGAATCCACTCCAGTCCAGCCACAGTCACGGTGATGTCGTATTCTTTAGCTAGAGCAACAGCTTCGATGTCAGAAACTCCCAAGATAAGGATTTTCTTGCTAACACCAGCCTGACGAAGTTCGATAGCTTCATCGATATTGGAAACGCAAAATCCATCAACATCATCCTGAATGGCCTTGGCAACGTCAACAGCCCCATGACCATAAGCATTGGCCTTGACCACTGCCCACTTGAGCGTTCCTTCAGGGATATGAGCCCCCATTTGATGGATATTTTGTCGAATAGCTCCCAGATATATCAGAGCCTTGGTTGGTCTATGTGGACTAGCTTTCATGATTTTCCTCCAAAATAACACTGGCTGTCACAAACTGATTTGTATGGCTGATTGACAGCCAAATTTTTCCTGAAAATGGTGCCTGACTAAAATAGGGAGCCCCTCGTTCATTGTTCAAAATTTCCAAATCCTGAAAGGTCAGTTTGCCAATACCAGTTCCCATAGCCTTGGAAAAGGCCTCCTTAGCAGACCAGCGACCTGCCAAGTATTCGATCTGTCTGCGCCCTTTGAGACTGGTAAAACGCTCCATTTCTTTAGGAGTCAGCACGCGCTCTGCAAATCCCGTGTGCCGTGTAACTGCTCGTTCTATCGAAGCCAATTCTTCGATGTCAATTCCGTGTCCAACTATCATACTCACAAAAGGAGCTGAGATTCCCCCAACTCCATCCTTTTCACTTATTTTGTTAAGGTAGTATAAATTTCTTCTACCAAGGCTACTGTATTTTCCCAACCTAGACAAGGGTCAGTTATGGAGCAACCAAAGACCTCTGGTTGGTTTTGACGACCATCTGCTAGGTAAGATTCGATCATAAAGCCTCGAACCGTCTTTTTAATCTTTTCATTCCAGTCACGATTCAGCAAGGCTTGACGAACAATGCGAATTTGTTCCATATACTGCTTGCCAGAATTGTCATGATTGGTATCGATGATAATGAAGGGATTTTCAAGTCCCATGGTCTCATAACGATTGATGGCATTTAAGAGGGTTTCATAGTAGAAGTTGGGTTCATTTTTGCCGTATTCATTCATGGCGCCACGAAGGATCACGTGGGCCAAGGGATTTCCTGAAGTCTCCACTTCTTGACCATGGTAAAGGAAGGTTTGCTTGTTTTGAGCTGCATAGATAGCATTAAACATAACCCCGAGGTTGCCTGATGTCGGATTTTTCATCCCAACTGGAGCATCAATCCCAGAGGCTACAAAACGGTGTTCCTGGTCTTCTACTGAACGAGCCCCTACAGCATGGTAGCTGACTAGATCATCGATCAAAACGAGATTTGACGGATAAAGCATCTCATCAGCTGTCGTCAAGCCCGTCTCCGTAATCACACGATAGTGTAACTGACGAACAGCTTGTATGCCATTAATCAAGCTTGGAGCTTTAGAAGTATCGGGCTGATGAACCAAACCCTTATAGCCATCTCCATTAGTACGAGGTTTAGCCGTATAGACACGCATCACGATAAAAATTTTATCCACAACTTTTTTCTGTAAGTCTGCTAAACGACGAGCATATTCGAGCACAGCTTCTTCATTGTCTGAAGAACACGGTCCCATCACCAAAAGGATTCGGTCGTCCTCACCCGAGATGATGGCTGCTAGCTCTCTATCACGGGCTTCTTTTTTTCGCAAGGCTTCAGGTGACAACTGGGTCGCAGCCTTGATTGCTTCGATATCAATTTCTTTACCTTTTTCGATAAATGCCATCTTACTCTCCTAGCGTTTGGTAAATTTCGCGAACAAGTGCTTCTGTGTTGTCCCATCCGAGACACGGATCTGTAATGGACTTACCAAAAACTTCTGGCTCATTTTGACGTCCATCTTCTAGATAGGACTCAATCATAAAACCACGAACATATTTTTTGATTTTCTCATTCCAGTCACGGTTAATCAAGGTCTGACGAACGATACGGATTTGATCCATGTACTGCTTGCCTGAATTATCATGATTGGTATCAATGATGATAAAGGGATTTTCCAAGCCCATCTGTTCATACTGGGCAATGGTATCCATCAAATTGTCATAGTAGTAGTTGGGAATATTTTTCCCATATTCATTCAAGGCACCGCGAAGAATGGCGTGGGACAATGGATTCCCTGTTGTTTCCACCTCTTTACCGAGGAAAAGGAAACTCTGTTTATTTTGCGCTGCATAAATCCCGTTAAACATGACATTGAGATTTCCAGATGTTGGATTTTTAAATCCTGTTGAAAAGTCTGCTCCACTCGCTACAAAACGGTGCTGTTGATCCTCTACAGAGCGGGCTCCAACAGCCATATAAGAAATCAAATCATCCACCAGCGGAAGATTTTCAGGATAAAGCATCTCATCAGCTGTTGTCATTCCCGTCTCGGTAATCACACGGTAGTGGAGCTGACGAACAGCCTTGATCCCATTGATCAAGCTAGGAGCTTCTGTCGCATTTGGCTGATGAATCAAGCCCTTATAGCCATCCCCATTGGTACGAGGTTTAGCTGTATAGACACGCATGACCATAAAAATACGGTCTTTGACCTCTTCTTGCAAAGAAGATAGACGCTTGGCATACTCGAGAACCGCCTCTTCATTATCAGATGAACATGGTCCAATCACCAAGAGAATACGCTGGTCTTCCCCACGGATGATGGCTTCCAATTCCTGATCACGTTGGTTTTTTCTCGCAAGAGCCGCTCCCTCTAATTTAGACAAGGCGCGAACTTCTTCAATGTTAATTTTAGGACTTTTAGCTTTAAATACCATGATTCATCTCCTTATAAAGCAAACGGACACCAAGCAAAAAATGATTTTTACCAGGTATCCGCCTGTATCTTATCTCATATTATTGTCTCTTACCATGACAGTTCTTGAATTTCTTACCTGATCCACATGGGCATTGGTCGTTTCGTCCGATTTGGCTCAAGTCCAAATCTTCTGGAAGACTTGCCTGCTGCGCTGCAATATTACGAGTCGCAGTTGTACTGATATTGTGTTCAGTTTGCGGACGTTCTTGTTCATGGATTTGTGCTTTCATCATCAAGCGGGTCACATCGAATTCAATCGATCCAATCATGTCGTTAAACATGCGGAAACCTTCTGCTTGATATTCTACAACAGGGTTGTTTTGGGCATATCCACGAAGACCAACAGCATTTCGCAACTGGTCAAGAGCATCGATATGGTCTGTCCACTTGTTGTCTACAACACGTAGAATCAAGACTTTTTGGAATTCTTTCACTGCATCTTCGTCACGAAGCTTAGCAACTTGGCTGTCATAGACTTTCAAGGCACGTTGGAAAAGTTCATCTTTGATAGCTTGGTCTGACAGACCTGCAAGATCTGAACGGCTAATTGAATCTTCTGGAAGCAAGTTATACTTAGCAAAGTTCAAGATTGCTTCCAATTTTTCATCTTCTTTCGAACGAGCATGTGCATCCACGATACGTCCAATGGTACGACGAATCATAGCATGGATTTCTGGTGCCAAGTCACGATCTGCAGTAATGACATCATAGCGTTGTGCATAGATGATCTCACGTTGTTCACGCATGACGTCATCGTATTGAAGGACTTGTTTACGAGTATCGTAGTTGTTTCCTTCGACACGTTTTTGAGCTGCTTCAACTTGACGCGTTAACATGCGAGATTCGATGGCTTCGTCAGACATGTTGAGACGTTCAAAGACACCTTTCAAACGTTCTGAACCGAAACGTTTCATCAAATCATCTTCAAGAGACAAGTAGAATTGTGACTCACCTGGGTCTCCTTGACGCCCTGAACGTCCACGAAGCTGATTATCAATACGGCGACTTTCGTGACGCTCTGTGCCAATGACGCAAAGTCCACCAAGTTCACGAACTCCTTCACCAAGCTTGATGTCGGTACCACGACCGGCCATGTTGGTTGCGATGGTAACTGCGCCACGTTGACCAGCGTTCATAATGATTTGCGCTTCTCTATAGTGGTTCTTCGCATTCAAGACTTCGTGAGGAACGCCTGCTGCTACCAATTTCTTAGAAAGAAAATCACTCGTTTCAACGGCAACTGTACCTACCAAGACCGGCTGACCTTTTTGGTAACGAGCTTTTACATCTTCAACTACAGCCTTAAATTTCGCATCAAGACTTGCATAGAGAAGGTCTGAGTGGTCTATACGTTGAATTGGACGGTTGGTTGGGATTGGGATAACACGAATGTTGTAAATTTCGCGGAATTCTTCTTCTTCTGTTTTACCAGTACCTGTCATACCTGCCAATTTCTTATACATACGGAAGAGGTTTTGGTAGGTAATAGAAGCTGAAGTCTTGGTCTCGTCTTGGATTGGCACACCTTCTTTTGCTTCGATGGCTTGGTGCAAACCATCAGAGTAACGGCGACCTTCCATGGTACGACCTGTAAATTGGTCGACAATCAAGATTTCCTGCTCTTCGCTAACCACATAGTCGATATCAAGGATCATGATATAGTTGGCACGGAGGGCATTGTCGATAAAGTGAGTAAGAGCTACATTTTCAATGTCGTAGAGATTTTCTAGTTTGAAGTAGCTCTCCGCCTTGTCAATACCAGAATCTGACAAACCGATCGTCTTAGACTGAACGTCAATGATATAGTCGTCCTTGTCCAAAGATTTCACGAAGTGGTCCGCCATATGGTAGAGTTGGCTTGTTTCAACTGCGTTGGCACCTGAAACGATCAAAGGAGTACGGGCTTCGTCTATCAAAATCGAGTCAACCTCATCGACCAAGGCATAATTGAGTGGACGTTGCACCATGTTTTCTGCACGAACGACCATGTTATCACGAAGGTAGTCGAAACCAATCTCTGAGTTGGTTGAGTAGGTAATATCACAAAGGTAAGCCTCTTTTTTCTCCATTGGAGATTTAGCTGCCAAGTTGATCCCTACTGATAGACCGAGCCATGAGTACAATTCACCCATCTCAGTCGCGTCACGTTCTGTTAGGTATTCATTGACTGTAACTACGTGAACCCCTTTACCTGCAAGGGCATTGAGGTACACTGGCATGGTCGCTGTCAAGGTCTTTCCTTCACCCGTACGCATCTCTGGAACGTCACCATGGTGAAGAACAATCCCACCCATGACCTGAACCTTATAAGGGAAAAGCCCAAGGACACGTTTTGCAGCTTCACGAACTACCGCAAAAGCCTCATATAGCAATGAATCAAGTGATTCACCCTTGTTGTATCGTTCTTTAAATTCGTCAGTTTTTGCTTTTAGCTCTTCATCTGACATTGCAGCCATTTGGCTCTCATAGTTAAGAACCTTATCGGCCATCTTTTCTAGACGGCGAAGTTCTCCTTTATCATTTTCGATAATTGTTTTTAAAATATTTCACAATAAGAGCCACAAACTCAAAATATAGGAAAAATACTAATATTCCTTCAACAAAGTGTTGATAATTACCTT
>CAJZDE010000041.1:0-8705 GCA_915063165.1 uncultured Streptococcus sp. | reverse complement strand
ACTGATATGGATGATTCATTTTATTTTGCTCATAAGGAGTTGGATAGCTTGTTCTTCCATGATGAGCGTCTTCAATTGAGATACAGTGATTTACGAAATAGCATTTTAAATGAGTCTCCGGAAAGTAGCTACACTTGCTTTCAAGATACTCTGAAGAATGATCGTATTGATTTCTTTTTCTTAGGTGATTTTAATGAAGTAGAAATTGCAGAATCGCTGAAGTCATTACCCTTTACAGCTAGAGAGAACGGCATCACTATCCAGTACCATCAATCTTATTCGAATGTTCTACGAGAGGGAATGGTTCAGAGGAATGTTGGGCAATCCATTTTGGAATTGGGTTATCATTCTCCTATAAAATATGGCGATGATGAGCATTTGCCCATGCTTGTGATGAATGGTTTGTTGGGTGAATTTGCACATTCGAAACTTTTTACAAACGTTCGTGAAAATGCTGGAATAGCCTACACAGTCTCTAGTCAATTGGATTTGTTTAGTGGTCTGTTAAGGATTTATGCGGGTATCGATAGAGAAAATCGAAATCAGGCTAGAAAAATGATGAATCATCAATTGCTAGATCTGAAAAAGGGTAACTTTACAGATTTTGAACTTGAACAAACCAAGGAGATGATTCGACGATCTTTGTTGATGGCTCAAGATAATCAACAGACCTTAGTTGAAAGAGTCTATTTGAATGCTCTATTGGGGAAATCAAGCTTTGACATTGATCGATTGGTGGCAAAATTAGAGAATGTTGATAAAGAAGCTGTATGTAAAGCTGCCAATGGTTTGAAGTTACAAGCGATTTACTTTATGGAAGGAGTAGAATGACAAAGGTTACTTTTGAAGAAAAATACTATCCTGCTGTAAAGGAAACAGTCTACAAAACACAATTGTCAAACGGGTTGACAGTTTCTTTACTCCCTAAACAAGATTTCAATGAGGTTTACGGGATTGTAACGGTTCAATTTGGTTCTGTAGATGCAACTTATACAAGCTTGGGAAAAGGTTTACGTCATCATCCAGCAGGAATTGCACATTTTCTTGAACATAAATTGTTTGAAAGAGAAAATTCTGAGGATATAATGGCTACGTTTACTCGATTAGGTGCGGACAGTAATGCCTTTACAAGCTTTACTAAGACCAGCTATCTTTTTTCAACAATTGACCATCTATTAGAGAATTTAGATTTGCTAGATGAGTTAGTCGGAGATGTTCATTTTACAGAAGAGTCTGTTTTGAGGGAACAGGCTATTATCCAGCAAGAACGAGAAATGTATCAAGACGATCCAGACTCACGCTTGTTTTTTGCAACATTAGCCAACCTTTATCCTGATACTCCTTTAGCGACAGATATAGTTGGAAGTGAAAAATCAATTTCTGAGATTCAAGTTTCGAATTTAAAAGAGAATTTTACAGAGTTTTACAAACCTGTCAACATGTCACTGTTTTTAGTTGGAAATATTGATTTGGAAGTTGTTGAGGAATACTTTTCGAAAAAGGAAAAGAAGACTTTAGAACAGTTTATAGTTACAAAAGAGAAACTACCCTTGCAGCCTGTGAAGCAAACAGATAGTCTTCGGATGGAAGTTTCTTCACCCAAACTTGCTGTTGCGATTAGAGGTAATGGGCAAATAACAGAAGCTGAGTCTTATCGTTACAATATTTTATTGAAATTACTATTTACGATGATGTTTGGTTGGACTTCTGATCGTTTTCAAAAGTTATATGAGACTGGGAAGTTAGATGCGTCATTGTCACTTGAGGTTGAAGTCAACAGTCGCTTTCATTTTGTGATATTGACAATGGACACCAAAGAGCCTGTTTCTCTGTCGCATCAATTTCGTAAAGCGATTCGTCAGTTTAGTAATGATGCGGATATTACCGAGGAACATTTAGATCTTGTTAAGAGTGAGATGTTTGGGGAGTTTTTCAGTAGCATGAACTCTTTGGAATTTATTGCAACTCAATACGATCCGATGGATCGCGGAGAAACAATTTTTGATTTTCCGAAAATTTTACAGGAAATTACTTTGGAGGATGTTCTAGAAGCTGGACATCGTTTGATTGATAATGGTGATCTAGTTGATTTTACAATCTTTCCAGCTTAAAAGATGACTAATACTAGAAAGAAGGAATGGTACGTATGAGAAAAAAAACAATTGGCGAGGTTCTACGTTTAGCCAGAATTAACCAGGGATTGAGTTTAGAAGAATTGCAGGAAAAAACTGAAATTCAGTTGCATTTTCTAGAAGCCATGGAGGCAGATGATTTCGATTTACTTCCTAGTACCTTCTACGCTCGTTCTTTTTTAAGAAAATATGCCTGGGCAGTAGAGTTAGATGAAAGAATTGTATTAGATGCCTATGATTCAGGTAGTATGATCACTTATGAAGAGGTAGATGTCGATGAAGAAGACTTGTCTGGTCGCAGACGATCAAATAAGAAAAAAACGTCTTATCTCCCCTTGTTTTATTTCGTTCTATTTGCTTTGTCGATTTTAATTTTTGTCACTTACTATGTTTGGAACTACATCCAAACTCAGCCAAGTCCTTCTTCAGCTAATTATAGTGTTGTGAGCTCAACCAGTTCAACAACCTCTTCTAGCTCATCTTCTAGTAGTCAGACGTCTAGCTCGTCTTCTACTACGGAATCAACTATTATAGTGTCAGGTGAAGGAAACCGCATTGAAGCTCGGTATAAAACGAGTAAGGAAACCGCTACTGTTCAATTGGCAGTTTCAGATGAAGCTAGTTGGGTTAGTGTTTCAGGAAGTGAGCTGGAGGGTGGTGTGACACTATCCGCAGACAATAAGAATGCAAAAACAACAGTTTCAACTAAGAATCCCGTTACCATTACTTTAGGTGTAGTGAAGGGAGTTACTGTAACTGTGGACAATCAAACGATTGATACTTCGAAGCTGACAACTCAGACTGGAACTGTAACACTTACATTTACTACAGATTAAGGAAAAATCAATGAAAAAAGAACAAATTCCTAATGTATTAACTATTGGTAGAATTCTCTTTATACCTCTCTTTATTCTTATTTTGACTTTGGGCCATTCACAAGGAAGTCATTTGCTAGCAGCGATCATCTTTGCAGTTGCTAGTATAACGGATTATCTTGATGGCTATCTTGCTCGTAAATGGAATGTAGTCAGCAACTTTGGAAAGTTTGCTGATCCGATGGCTGATAAGCTGTTGGTTATGTCAGCTTTTATCATGTTGATTGAGTTAGGCATGGCTCCAGCTTGGGTTGTTGCTATTATCATTTGTCGTGAACTTGCGGTGACAGGCTTACGTTTGTTGCTTGTTGAGACGGGAGGGACAGTTCTAGCAGCAGCGATGCCAGGGAAAATCAAGACCTTTAGTCAGATGTTTGCCATTATCTTTTTGCTCTTACATTGGAATTTAATTGGTCAGCTGTTGCTTTATATCGCTTTGTTTTTCACTATCTACTCTGGTTATGATTATTTCAAGGGTAGCGCTCATGTATTCAAAGGGACATTTGGTTCGAAATGAAATCGATTATTGAAGTAAAAAATCTGTCTTTTCGTTATAAGGAAGACCAGGATCATTATGACGTTAATAATATCTCGTTTCACGTGAAACGGGGAGAATGGCTTTCGATTGTAGGTCATAATGGGAGTGGAAAATCGACAACTATCCGTTTGATTGATGGCTTGCTTGAAGCAGAGTCTGGGGAAATCTGGATAGATGGCCAATTGCTGTCCTCTGAGAACGTTTGGGACTTACGCCGTCAAATTGGTATGGTTTTTCAAAATCCAGATAACCAATTTGTGGGGGCAACTGTTGAAGATGATGTCGCCTTTGGTTTAGAAAACCAGGGACTTCCTCGTGAAGAAATGAAGAAGAGAGTGGCTGAATCTTTGGAGTTGGTAGGTATGCTAGACTTTAAGAAGAGAGAACCAGCTCGTTTATCTGGTGGACAAAAACAGCGTGTGGCTATTGCGGGAGTTGTTGCCCTGAGACCAGCTATTTTGATTTTGGATGAGGCTACAAGTATGTTGGACCCCGAGGGACGAAGAGAACTGATTCAGACAGTTCAAGAGATTCGAAAAGATCACCAGATGACAGTCGTCTCCATTACACATGACTTAGAAGAAGTTGCGATGAGTGACCGTGTCTTGGTCATGAAAAAAGGCCAAGTGGAGTCAACCAGCAGCCCAAGAGAACTTTTTTCTCGGGATGATCTTGACCAGATAGGGTTGGATGAGCCTTTTACTAATCAATTGAGAGAATCTTTGAGAGAGACTGGTTATCAGTTGCCGGATGGCTATTTGACAGAAGGAGAGCTAGAGGACAAGTTATGGGAATTACTCTAGAAAATGTGAGCTTTACCTATCAAGAGGGAACTCCCCTATCTTCATCAGCCTTGACTGATGTTTCTTTGACGATTGAGGATGGTTCCTATACAGCTTTGGTAGGGCATACAGGTAGTGGGAAATCAACGATTTTACAGCTTTTAAATGGCCTATTGGTACCAAGTAAGGGTTCTGTTCGAGTTTTTGATACCGTCATTACACCTACATCAACCAACAAAGAAATTCGTCAGATTCGAAAGCAAGTTGGTCTAGTGTTTCAATTTGCTGAAAATCAGATTTTCGAAGAGACTGTTTTGAAAGATGTTGCATTTGGACCGCAAAATTTTGGAGTTTCTGAGGAAGAGGCTAAGAAAATTGCGCGTGAAAAGTTAGCATTGGTAGGCATTGATGAGTCACTCTTTGAGCGCAGTCCCTTTGAACTTTCGGGGGGTCAGATGAGACGTGTAGCTATAGCAGGTATGCTAGCCATGGAGCCAACTGTCTTAGTTTTGGACGAGCCTACAGCAGGGCTAGATCCTCTGGGCAGAAAAGAATTGATGACCTTGTTTAAAAAACTCCACCTTTCTGGAATGACAATCGTTCTAGTAACGCATTTGATGGATGATGTAGCTACGTATGCTGATCAGGTTTATGTTATGGAAAAGGGGCGTTTAGTCAAAAGTGGTAAACCGAGTGATGTTTTCCAAGATGTAGCCTCTATGGAAAAGGTGCAGTTAGGTGTGCCTAAAATCACAGCATTTTGTAAACGTTTGGCAGATAGGGGTGTAGCTTTTAAAAAACTGCCAATCAAGATAGAGGAGTTTAAGGAGTCGCTAAATGGATAGTATGATTTTAGGGCGTTATATACCGGGGGATTCCATCATTCATCGCTTGGATCCCCGTAGCAAATTGCTCGCTATGATTCTGCTGATTTTGATTGTATTTTGGGCCAATAATCCCCTCACCAATGTCATTCTGTTTGTAGCGACAGGTGTATTTATCGCATTATCGGGCGTTTCTCTCTCGTTTTTCGTTCAGGGATTAAAATCCATGTTCTTCCTGATCGCTTTTACGACTCTTTTTCAGCTCTTTTTCATTTCAAGTGGAAATGTCCTATTTGAGTTTTCTTTTATAAGAATAACGGATTATGCTTTGCAACAAGCAGGAATCATTTTCTGTCGTTTTGTGTTGATTATTTTCTTTTCAACCTTGCTAACCTTAACGACCATGCCTTTGAGCCTGGCAGCTGCAGTTGAAGCCCTTTTAGCACCGTTGAAACGCGTGAAAGTTCCCGTTCATGAAATTGGTCTCATGTTATCAATGAGTTTGCGTTTTGTTCCAACCTTGATGGATGACACAACGCGAATTATGAATGCTCAAAAAGCGCGTGGAGTTGACTTTGGCGAAGGTAGCATCGTTCAAAAAATAAAGGCTATGATTCCAATTTTAATTCCTCTTTTTGCGACTAGCTTAAAGCGTGCAGATTCATTGGCAATAGCCATGGAAGCGCGTGGTTATCAGGGAGGAAAGGGTAGAAGTCAGTATAGACAGTTGAGATGGAGTCAAAAGGATACACTGGCAATTCTTGTGATTTTGGTACTGGGATGTTTCTTATTTTTCTTAAAATCTTAGCAGGTTTGTAGGATTGATAAGAAGCTCACAGTAGCAGGTTTTTAGTATAAAGGTAGGAATATGAACCGTTTTAAAAAATCAAAATATCTAATCATTGTTTTTGTCACAGTTCTGGCAGTTTCTGTTCTATTAGTGACAACCTATTCAAGCGCTATTGTGACGAAACTAGGAGATGGGATTTCCTTAGTAGATAGAATTGTTCAAAAACCCTTTCAGTGGTTTGATACTTTCAAATCAGATTTGGGACATTTGACGCAGACTTACAATGAAAACGAAAGTCTAAAAAAACAGCTTTATCAACTAGAGGTGGAGTCTAATCAATCAGAAAGTTTAAAAAATGAAAATGAACAATTACGTCAGTTGCTGGATATGAAGTCAAAATTGCAGGCTACAAAAACCATTGCAGCAGATGTGATTATGCGGGCTCCAGTATCTTGGAAACAAGAGTTAACAATTGATGCGGGAAGTTCAAAAGGAGCTTCTGAAAATATGTTGGCCATTGCAAACGGGGGTTTGATTGGTAGTGTTTCAAAGGTGGAGGATCATTCAACAACGGTCAATCTATTGACAAACACCGAAAATTCAGACAAAATTTCTGTTAAAATCCTGCATGGTTCTACTGAAATTTACGGGATTATCGTTGGTTATGATAAGGAATCTGAACTGCTTAAAATTAGCCAATTAAACAGCAACAGCGACATTAGCGCGGGAGACAAGGTGACTACAGGGGGGCTCGGAAACTTTAATGTTAAGGATATCCCTGTTGGAGAGGTTGTTGCTACAACACACAGCAGTGATTATCTAACAAAGGAAGTAACAGTAAAGTTGAGTGCTGACACCAAAAATCTTCATGTGGTAGAGTTAGTGGGGAATTAGCAATGAGACTGTTAAAACAAGTTGGTATTTTCTTTTTACTTCCTTTTCTTGTGCTAATTGATGCACATATTGGTCAATTAGTAGAATCCTTTTATCCACATTTTCACTTAGCCAGTCATTTCCTGTTTTTATTTCTCTTGTTTGAGACAATTGAGGTATCAGAATACTTCTATCTAGCTTATTGCTGTATAGCAGGTTTGGTGTACGATATCTATTTTTTCCACTTGATAGGAATTGCGACACTTTTATTTATATTGATAGGTGCCTCACTTCACAAGTTTAATAGTGTGACTTTGTTGAACCGTTGGACGAGAATGTTAACAATAGTTGTGATGAGCTTCCTATTTGATATGGGTAGTTATCTCCTGGCCCTTGCTATGGGATTGACAGTAGAATCGATGCCAGTTTTCATCGTCTATAGTCTTGTCCCATCAATGATTTTAAACTTTTTGTGGGTGGTGATTTTCCAGTATATTTTTGAAAAATATTATCTATAAGAAAGAAATAAAAATGTAACAAAGGCGTAATATTTATTATGTCTTTTTTTGGTATACTAGTAATGTCTTAAATAGAAGGAGTATCTACACAATATGAAGAAAAAAATCTTAGCGTCACTTTTATTAAGTACAGTATTGGTGTCTCAAGTGGCAGTGTTAACAACTGTTCATGCTGAAACAACTGATGAAAAAATTGCTGCTCAAGATAGTAAGATTAGTGACTTGACAGCTCAACAAAAAGAAGCTCAAAAACAGGTAGATGAAATCCAAACGCAAGTTACAGCCATTCAAACACAGCAAGCAAACTTGCAAGCTGAAAATGAAACACTACAAGCGGAATCTAAAAAACTTGAAGGAGAAATTACAGAGCTCTCTAAGAATATTGTTGCTCGTAATGAATCTTTGGAAAAACAAGCACGTAGCGCACAAACAAACGGTGCTGCAACTAGCTATATCAACACAATTGTAAATTCAAAATCAATTACAGAAGCTATTTCCCGTGTTGCGGCTATGAGCGAGATTGTATCGGCTAACAACAAAATGTTAGAGCAACAAAAAGCTGATAAAAAATCAATCTCAGAAAAACAAGTCGCAAATAATGAAGCAATCAATACTGTCATTGCGAACCAACAAACGCTTGCTGACGATGCACAGACATTGACAACAAAACAGGCGGAGTTAAAAGTTGCGGAGTTGAACCTTGCTGCAGAGAAAGCTACTGCAGAAGGCGAGAAAGCTACCTTGTTGGAACAAAAAGCAGCAGCAGAGGCAGAAGCGAAAGCAGCAGCTGAAGCAGAGGCAGCTTATAAAGCACGTCAAACAAGCCAACAACAATCAGTTGTTGCTTCTGGAAATACAACACTTTCAGATCAAGTGCAAGCAACTTCAAGCTCTTCATCAGATGATGATTCAAGCTACACTCCGGCACCTGCACCAACTCCAACAAGACAGCGTCCAACATACAGTACAAATGCTTCAAGTTATCCAACTGGTGAATGTACTTGGGGAGCTAAAACATTAGCACCTTGGGCTGGAGATTACTGGGGTAACGGAGCGCAGTGGGCTACAAGTGCAGCAGCTGCAGGATTCCGTACTGGATCAACTCCACAAGTTGGTGCGATTGCATGTTGGAATGACGGTGGATATGGACACGTAGCGGTTGTTACAGCAGTTTCATCATCAACTAGCATTCAAGTATCAGAATCAAACTATGGTGGAGATCGAACAATCGGAAACAAGCGTGGATGGTTCAACCCAACTACAACTTCTGAAGGTTACGTAACATACATCTATCCAAACTAATGAATGAAACGAAGAGGCTCGATTTGAGTCTCTTTTATTATTTTTTATCGAAAGCAAGGCCGAAATCTATC
>CAJZDE010000040.1:0-8825 GCA_915063165.1 uncultured Streptococcus sp. | reverse complement strand
AAACTTCCAAAAGAAGGCGACTTTATTACAATTCAAAGTTATAAGCATGATGGGAGTCTTCACCGTACTTGGCGGGACACCATGGTACTAAAAACAACAGAGAACGCTATTATCGGCGTCAACGACCACACACTTGTTACCGAAAGTGACGGTCGTCGTTGGGTGACTCGAGAACCGGCTATTGTTTACTTTCACAAAAAATATTGGTTTAATATCATTGCCATGATTCGTGATAATGGGATTTCCTACTATTGCAATATGGCCAGCCCCTACTATTTAGATGAGGAAGCCCTGAAATACATTGATTATGATTTGGATGTCAAGGTTTTCACTGATGGTGAAAAGCGTCTCTTGGACGTTGAAGAGTATGAGCGCCATAAACGCAAAATGAAGTATTCTGATGATTTAGACTATATTTTGAAAGAGCATGTTAAAATCCTTGTTGATTGGATCAACAATGGACGCGGTCCTTTCTCAGAGGCCTATGTCAACATTTGGTACAAACGCTACATAGAACTAAAGAATCGGTAAAGTTGTCAAACTGGGGTGAGAGCCCTGGTTTTTTATTTGAAAAACCCAGCCTGGAAGCTGGGTTAATTGCTATATATCTAATTTAGTGACAGTAAACTTGATATGAGAATAGTCTTTTTCAACATCCTTATCTAACAGGAAAGCCGTGGCATCCTTCTTAACCTGAACAAGGTCTATGTTCTGAGCTTGAGCTGCATAGACGCATCCACAATAACATTGACGATAGATATCATACTCCTCGCACATCTCCACCGAGCGCTTGTAGCCTTGATTTTTCTTGAAATCACTTGGAAGATAGTGGGTGGTGTAAATCTTTTGTACATCGATTCCGATGCTGTTGATGGTTTGAGAATTCTTATGAGGACTGATGGTCAAAGCTGAACCAAAGTAGTCAAAGCCCAAGTCCATAGCTACCTGTGCTGTTTTGTCCAAACGGTAGTCAAAACAAACCTTGCAACGGTCACCACCTTCGGGTTCTTCTTCCAGTCCTCTGACTAACTTCCGGTATTCATTGGGTTCGTAGGGCGCTTCTAAATACTGGACCGTATTTCCTATTCGCTCATTGAAATCACTGACAAATTTTTTTGTAACGTAAGCCCGCTTGTGGTATTCTGCCTTGGGATGGATATTGGAATTGGCAAAATAGATGGTCACATCAGCGTATTTTGTCAGGTATTCTAGGGTGTAGGTACTACAAGGAGCACAGCAAACATGCATGAGAATAGTTGGACGTTGCTCATTTTTCTCCCAAACCTGAACCATTTTCTGCATGACACGGTCATAATTAATCTTCTGATTGGGATTCATCTTGCTCAGAATTTCTTCTACATCGATCATGTTCTTCTCCTTTTTCTAGTTTTATTTTATCATATAAGTTAGGAGAGCTCAAATCTATTTAGAAGAGAAAACCTTAAAAGGAGGGATTATGTTCCCTCCTTTTGTGTTTTTTATAAGTTGCTTTTACATCATCCCGCCCATCATGCTTGGATCCATTGCTGGAGCTGGGGCTGCTGGTTCTGGTTTATTGGCTACGACTGCTTCTGTTGTCAAAATCAAGCTGGCTACAGATGCTGCATTTTGAAGGGCTGAACGGCTCACTTTAACTGGGTCGATGATTCCTTCTTCAATCATGTTGACCCATTCGCCAGTTGCTGCGTTGAAGCCTGTGCCAAGCTCAGCATTCTTCAAACGGTCAATAACAATAGAACCTTCGAATCCTGCATTGTGAGCGATTTGACGAACAGGCTCTTCCAAGGCGCGGAGAACAATATTGCGTCCTGTCGCTTCATCTCCTGTCAATTCCAAATCAGCCACTGCTGGAATGACATTGGCAAGAGCAGTTCCACCACCAGCAACGATTCCTTCTTCCACGGCTGCACGAGTAGCGTTGAGGGCATCTTCAATGCGGAGTTTCATTTCTTTCAACTCAGTTTCAGTTGCAGCTCCGACCTTGATGACTGCGACACCACCTGACAATTTAGCCAAGCGTTCTTGCAATTTTTCACGGTCAAATTCAGAAGTTGTTGTTTCGATTTGAGACTTGATAACCGCAACACGGTGAGAAATAGCTTCAGGTTTTCCAGCACCTTCTACGATAACCGTGCTATCTTTGTCCACAGTTACTCTCGCTGCTTGACCAAGCGCCTCAATAGTAGCGTCCTTCAACTCAAGGCCAAGATCTTCTGTGATAACAGTTCCGCCTGTCAAGATAGCGATATCTTCAAGCATCGCTTTACGACGGTCACCAAAGCCAGGAGCTTTGACAGCAACGACGTTGAAGGTTCCACGAATCTTGTTCAATACAAGAGTCGGAAGAGCTTCACCATCCACATCATCCGCAATAATCAAGAGTGGACGATTGCTTTGGAGAATACTTTCTAGGAGTGGCAAGATTTCTTGGATATTTGAAATCTTCTTATCAGTAATCAAAATGTATGGATTTTCGAGGTCAGCCACCATTTTTTCGCTATCTGTCACCATGTACTGTGATAGGTAACCGCGGTCAAACTGCATCCCTTCCACGACTTCAAGCTCTGTTTCCATACCACGTGACTCTTCGATAGTAATGACTCCATCTTTTCCAACTTTTTCCATAGCTTCAGAGATGTATTCGCCGACTTTCTCAGAACGGGAAGATACGGCAGCAACCTGAGCGATGGCTTCTTTATTAGCAACTGGAATGGCATTGTTTTTCAAGGCTTCTACTGCTGCGGCAACTGCTGCTTCAATCCCACGACGGATACCGATTGGGTTGGCACCTGCAGTAACGTTTTTGATTCCTTCGCGGACGATAGCTTGAGTCAAAACAGTTGCAGTTGTCGTTCCATCACCTGCGATATCATTGGTTTTTGAAGCTACTTCTGATACCAATTTGGCACCCATATTTTCAAAATGGTCTTCCAACTCGATTTCTTTGGCAATAGTAACACCGTCATTGGTAATTAATGGTGAGCCAAATGATTTTTCAAGAACGACATTACGACCTTTTGGTCCTAAGGTTACTTTAACAGTGTCTGCTAGGATATCGACACCACGAACCATGGCTGAACGAGCATCAGATGAAAATTTAATTTCTTTTGACATACTTACTTTCTCCTTCTATTCTTCAATGATAGCCAAGATGTTGGCTTCGCCTACGATGATATACTTTTCATCGCCATCTTTGACATCAATACCTGCATGAGCTTCAACTAAGACACGGTCTCCAGCCTTAACGCTTGGAGCAACCAAGTCACCATTCAAGGTACGAACACCTTGTCCTGTAGCTATAACTTGGGCTGTTTTGGTTTTTTCTTGGGCTGAGCCTGCGAGGACAAAACCTCCAACAGTTTGTTCTTTTTCTTCAATTTTTAAGACCACACGGTCGCCTAATGGTTTCAACATTTGTCTTCCTCCATAATACAATCATATTATTAGCACTCTTTACATATGAGTGCCAAACCATAGTTCTATTGTATCACTTGGTCAAAAATAGTCAAGAAAAAAGTCTGACTTTCTCAAGATAAAAAAGCCTAAGATTGACTCAGGCTTTTCTATGCTTAAAATGGCAATTCTTCCTCTTCCAATACCAAATCCGCCAAATCCTGACCTGCGTTATTTTCACGCATGGCACGTTGGGCGCGACTTTCCAAAAGTTGGAATCCGTTGGCAAGAACTTCAGTCACATAATTAGTCTTACCATTTTTCTCAAAGCGACGGGTACGAAGTTCTCCATCCACAGAGATAAGACTACCTTTAGTTGCGTAGCTTGCCAAGGTTTCTGCCAATTTCCCCCAAAGAACCAGATTGACAAAGTCAGCTTCGCGTTCGCCATTTTGGTCTTTGTAACGACGGTTCACAGCAATAGTTGCGCGCGCTACTGATTTGTCATTGTTGGTTTTGTGCAATTCTGGTGTAGACGTCAAACGCCCAATCAAGATAACTTTATTATACATATTTTCTTCCTCCTACTTATCTATTCGCAAGGAATCAAAAAAAGTTACAGAAATTTGTAACTTTTCGAAGAAATTTTTTATTTTTTATGCACCATGAAACCTGTCGCCTGTTGATTGGCCATAATAGTCATGTCTGTAATCTGCACACGACGGGGTTGACTGGTCACAAAGACAACTGTGTCTGCGATGTCTTGTGCCTGCAAGGCTTCGATTCCCTGATAAACGGACGCAGCTCGCTCTTTGTCACCATGAAAACGTACTGTAGAAAAATCTGTTTCGACAATCCCCGGTTGAATAGTTGTCACCTTGATGTCCGTTGCGATCGTATCAATTCGAAGCCCATCTGAAAAAGTCTTGACAGCAGCCTTGGTGGCTGAGTAAACAGCTGCCCCAGCATAGGCATAAATTCCTGCGGTCGATCCCATATTGATGATATGACCTTGATTTGCTGCAACCATGGAAGGCAAGAAACAGCGAGTAACTGCCATCAACCCCTTGACATTGGTATCCACCATGGTCAGCATATCCAACTCTTCATAGTCTTGATAGGGAGCCAAGCCAAGAGCTAGTCCAGCGTTATTGACCAAGATATCAATCTGACCTATCGTTTCTAGAATATCGGAACAGACAGTCTTGACCATAGTCATATCCGTCACATCCAGCGGAAAGGTCCAAACTGTTTGATTTGGAAAAGTTTCTGCAAACTCTGACTTGAGGGCATCTAATCTGTCTGTCCGTCGCCCTGTTAGAAGGACATTCTCCCCCTGCTCCAGATAAGCACGCGCAATAGCTTCACCGATTCCTGAGGTCGCTCCTGTAATTACTACATTTTTAGCCATCTTATCCCCCTCTATCTGGTCTATCAAATACCGACAATTTCCTAGGCCGTCCAGTGTTTGGCTGGGTCAAATGGAGTTCCGACAACTTGGTCTTCTGATAATTCAATAACCCCACGTTTTTGCGGAGCATTTGGTAAATGCAATTCACGAGGGCTGCACATCATGCCAAAACTCTTTTCACCGCGAAGTTCGCCTGGGAAAATGAGGTTGCCTTTTGGCATCATGGCACCTGAAAGGGCCACAATAGTTTTCAAACCGACACGCGCATTGGGAGCCCCTGCAACGATTTGCACTGTCTTATCACTTGCAACGGCCACTTGACAGATGTTGAGGTGGTCGCTATCTGGATGGGCTACCATGTCGACAATCTCACCGACAACAAACTTAGGTTCCTTATCATTAACAATCTCTTCTGCAAAGCCTTCCGCTCGCAATTCTTTGTTCAAACGTTCTACTTGTTCATCTGTCAAAAAGACTTGACCACGCTCTGCAATTTCAAACAAACTTGAAACTTCGAAAATATTCCAAGCCACTGTTTCTCCATTTTCTTTGAGGAAAACACGGGCTACCTTGCCTTTGCGCTCCACGTCCAGTTTGGCATCGCCGCTATTTTTCACGATGACCATAAGGACATCGCCGACATGTTCTTTGTTATATGTAAAAATCATTCTTTCCTTTTCTCCTATTTCAGTCCTGCTAAAAAGTCGTTAATTTCTTCCTTACTTTTACGGTCTCGATTGACAAATCGGCCGATTTCCTTGTCCTTTTCTAGCACAACAAGGCTAGGAATGCCGTACACATCCCAGAGTTTGGCTAGATCCATGTACTGGTCACGGTCCACTCGAATAAAGTTGAACTCTGGATTGGTCTCCTCAATCTCTGGCAAGGCAGGATAGATATAACGACAATCGCCACACCAGTCCGCCACAAAAAGAAAGACCTTCTTGCCATCTTGCTCGACAAAACCTGCTAGTTCTTCTATACTATCGGGAGTAATCATAAGACTTCCTCCTCATAGACTAGGTCTTCATTCTCATAGACAAAGGTATAGTGACGACCACCCTCGAAAATGACTCCTCCGACAAGTCGCTCTAGACTACTTTCGTAGACTTGAACATAGAGAGTCGCAATCTCACCCATATCTGAGAAAAGTTCGCGCACGATAGCGGTCAACTCTTCCTGAGTCTTCATGAGCTTGTGATTATCTGCTGCTTTTTTAGCCCCCAAAGCAAGGGCACTTAGACCAGCCACAGTCAAGCCAGTCATCCATAATTTCTTAGCTTTCATACCATTCATTGTAACACAAAAAGGGCTCTAGGACAAATAGGGAAGCCGTATACGAGCAAGGAAAATCTCTTCCCTCAGTGAGTCTAATTCTCATTGCCAAGCGCCTGAGTTCCTGAATGAATTAAAAAACCTCTGAGATTCTTCTCAAAGGTTCTGATTGTGCTAATTACTGTTCTCAACTGCTGCAGTGACAAAGGCTGTGTAGAGTTCCTCTGGACGGTTTGGACGGCTTGACAGTTCAGGGTGATACTGACAAGCTACAAAGAATTTATTTTCAGGAATTTCCACAATTTCTACCAAACGATTGTCTGGAGAAACTCCTGAAAAGATAAAACCTGCCGCCTCAAACTGTTCACGAAAGGCATTGTTAAACTCATAACGGTGACGGTGACGGCGTTGCACTACTTCTTGATCATGATAAGCTGCAGCCGCCTTAGAGCCACGTTTCAACTTAGATGGATAAAGTCCCAAACGAAGGGTCCCCCCCATATCCTCAACATCAACCTGGTCACGCATGATATCAATGATAGGGTATTTTGTTTCTGGTGCAAGTTCTGCAGAATTAGCCCCTTCAAGCCCTAAAACGTGACGAGCAAACTCGATACAAGTCAACTGCATTCCCAAGCAGACACCCAACATTGGAACATCATTTTCACGCGCATAGCGGATGGCTTGGATTTTCCCTTCCGTACCACGTTGACCGAAACCACCTGGTACGATGATTCCGTCCGCATCTGATAAAAGTTCTGCTACATTCTCTGCTGTCACATCATTGGCATTGATCCAATTGATTTTAACATCTGCATCATTTGCATAGCCAGAGTGTTTCAAGGCTTCGACCACTGAGATATAGGCATCTTGCAACTCCACATACTTACCAACGAGGGAAATCTTGACCTGTTTCTTGAGGTTCATGACCTTGTCCACCATGGCTGACCATTCTGTCATATCTGCTGCTGGTGCATCTAATTTCAAGTGGTCACAGACAATTTGGTCCATACCTTGTGCCTGCAAGTTCAATGGAATTTGGTAAAGGTGTTCGACATCCAAAGACTCGATAACAGCTTCTGGAGCTACGTCACAAAACTGAGCTAGTTTGTTTTTAATTCCTTGGCCAGCTGGTTTCTCCGTACGAATGACCAACATATTTGGCTGGATTCCCAAACCACGCAATTCTTTTACAGAATGCTGAGTCGGCTTAGTCTTCATTTCACCAGCTGCCTTGAGGTAAGGAAGCAAGGTTGTATGGATGTACATGACATTATCTGCACCCACATCTGCCTTCATCTGACGAAGGGCCTCTAGAAATGGCAAGGACTCGATATCTCCAACGGTTCCACCAACCTCTGTGATAATAACATCAGAGTCAGTCGTTACAGCAGCACGCTTGATTTTTTCTTTCAAAGCATCTGTGATATGAGGAATAACCTGAACGGTTGCCCCAAGGTATTCTCCACGTCGTTCCTTACGAAGAACTTCACTGTAAATTTTACCAGTTGTCACGTTGGAATATTTGTTGAGATTGATATCGATGAAACGTTCATAGTGACCCAAGTCCAAATCTGTCTCAGCTCCATCATCTGTCACAAAGACTTCCCCGTGCTGGTAAGGACTCATAGTTCCCGGATCGATATTGATATAAGGGTCAAACTTCTGAATAGTCACTTTTAGACCACGATTTTTCAAGAGACGGCCTAGACTTGCTGCCACAATCCCTTTCCCAATAGACGATACCACACCACCAGTTACAAAAATATATTTCGTAGACATAGATTCCTCTTTCTAAAATGCTCAAGGTCTTGTTAACTACGAGGGGAAATAGAAAACAAGACCCTTATGAATAACGACTTTTCAAAAAAACTTCCTGAAAAACAAAAAATAGCCCCCTAGTAACTAGGGAGCCCCGACCTCTAAAAGAGGTGCCCGAACAATATAATACCTCAAAGCAGATCATTTGTCAACCCGAATTGGTAAAAGATGAAAAAAGGAGATTGTTTTCAGAAAACCAACTAAAGATCCGCATCCAAACGGATGACCTGCTCAAGCAACAAAAAAGGAGATCAGGCGATCTCCTCTGTAAAGTCTTTTACTCTTCTTCACTTGTTTCAGCGTCATCGTCAGAAAACTCGTCGTCTTCTTCGTTAAGATCCACGTCTTCACCCAAGTCATCAGGAGCGATTTCGTTGATTTCTGCATCGTAAGCTTCCACTTCATTTTTCTCATCATCTGGATTTTCATCATCATATGAAAGAGCTGGGTCTGCTTCGTATGCATCTTCATCTTCTGGATCATCTGCATTGTAGTCAATGGCATCTGAATCACCATCCATAAAGGCATTGACACGTTTTTTCTTAGCTTTTGGAGCTACTTCATCGTCTTCACTTTCTTCAAGAGCGATGATCTCTTCGTCGATTTCGTCTACACCATACCATGAACGAAGACCCCATTTGTTGTCCCCAAGTGAGATGAAGCTACCGTCAAAGTTCAACTCTGTGTAGAACAAAGGCAAAGCTTCGCGGATATCGCTGTTTGATGTTCCAAGGTAGTTTTGAATTTCGTTTACAAGATCGCTAAAATGCATCTCATGATCGCGACCACGAAGTTCCAAGATAGCACGCGCTACCTCAATCATAGATAGTTCACTTTTTTCTTGCCCAGCAAATACTTCTAATTCCAAAGCGTTTCTCCTCATTTTTTAACTACTAACACCAGAGCAAACAAACTCTGATCCCAT
>CAJZDE010000039.1:0-8963 GCA_915063165.1 uncultured Streptococcus sp. | reverse complement strand
TCAATCATTTTTTAGACGAAGTGTATGCTTCAGGGACCATTTACCCACCTCGGGAAAAGGTATTTAATGCGATTCAGACGACAGATTTAGCAGATGTTAAGGTGGTTATTTTGGGGCAGGACCCCTACCACGGACCTAGACAGGCACAGGGCTTGAGTTTTTCTGTACCCGATGCTATCCCAGCTCCGCCGTCCTTGCAAAATATCTTGAAAGAATTGTCGGATGACATCGGAGCTAAGAAATCCCATGATTTGACAGCTTGGGCTGAGCAAGGAGTCTTGCTTCTCAATGCTTGCTTGACGGTTCCTGCTGGGCAAGCCAATGGTCATTCTGGGCTAATATGGGAGCCCTTTACTGATGCTGTGATTCAGGTGGTCAATAATCTAGACAGACCTGTAGTCTTTGTGCTCTGGGGCGCTTATGCACGTAAGAAGAAGGTCTTGGTTACCAATCCTCACCACTTGATTATCGAATCAGCCCATCCTAGTCCGTTATCGGTTTATAGAGGATTTTGGGGTTCCAAGCCTTTTTCCAAGGCCAATGCATTCTTAAAAGAGACAGGACAAGAGCCAATCGATTGGCTTAGATAAGGAGAGAATATGCCTCAGTTAGCGACGATTTGCTACATTGATAACGGAAAAGAACTGCTCATGCTCCATCGCAATAAGAAGCCCAACGATGTCCATGAAGGCAAATGGATTGGTGTGGGTGGAAAGCTAGAGCGAGGTGAGACTCCACAGGAATGTGCAGCGCGTGAAATCCTCGAAGAAACAGGGCTCAAAGCCAAGCCAGTACTTAAAGGTGTTATCACTTTTCCAGAATTCACACCAAATCTAGACTGGTACACCTATGTTTTTAAGGTGACAGAGTTCGAGGGTGACTTGATTGACTGCAATGAGGGGACGCTGGAATGGGTTCCCTATGACGAGGTTTTGAGCAAGCCAACTTGGGAAGGTGACCACACCTTTGTTGAGTGGCTTTTAGAGGACAAACCCTTCTTTTCAGCCAAGTTTGTTTATGATGGGGATAAATTATTGGATACCCAAGTCGATTTCTATGAATAAAGGAGAAAGCAGATGCTACTTATCAAAAATGGTCGTGTGATGGATCCCAAGTCTGGTTTGGATCAAGTGTGTGATGTTTTAGTGCAAGATGGGAAAATTGTCAAAATTGCCCCTGACATCAAAGAGGAAGGAGCAGAGGTGCTTGATGCTACTGGTCTTGTAGTTGCACCTGGACTAGTGGATATTCATGTCCATTTCCGTGAACCTGGTCAGACTCACAAGGAAGACATCCATACAGGGGCACTAGCGGCTGCTGCAGGTGGTTTTACAACGGTTGTTATGATGGCTAATACCAGTCCAACCATTTCGGACGTAGAAACTTTGCAAGAAGTTCTTCAGTCAGCTGCCAAGGAAAAAATTAATGTCAAGACTGTTGCGACTATTACCAAGAACTTTAATGGTAAAGACTTGACAGACTTTAAGACGCTTTTAGAAGCAGGTGCGGTTGGTTTTTCTGATGACGGTATTCCGCTTGAGAGCAGTAAAGTGGTCAAGGAAGCCATGGAAGAAGCTAAAAAACTTAATACTTTTATTAGTCTTCATGAGGAAGATCCAGGTTTGAATGGGGTTCTTGGATTTAACGAAAACATCGCTAAGGAACATTTTCATATCTGTGGAGCGACTGGGGTGGCTGAGTACGCTATGATTGCGCGTGATGTTATGATTGCCTATGCAACCAAGGCCCATGTTCACATCCAGCATTTGTCTAAGGAAGAAAGTGTCAAGGTAGTGGAATTCGCTCAAGGTTTGGGAGCACAGGTCACAGCAGAAGTAGCGCCACAGCATTTCTCTAAGACAGAAGCTCTTCTTTTAACTCAAGGAAGCAATGCCAAAATGAATCCTCCACTTCGTTTGGAGTCAGACCGTCGTGCCGTTATCGAAGGTCTCAAGTCAGGTGTTATCACAGTTATCGCAACGGACCACGCGCCTCACCATGCAGACGAGAAAAATGTAGAAGATATCACTAAAGCACCATCTGGTATGACAGGTTTGGAAACCTCTCTTTCTCTTGGTTTGACTTATTTGGTGGAAGCTGGTGAGCTATGCTTGATGGAATTGCTTGAAAAAATGACTGTCAATCCAGCCAAACTTTACAACTTTGAAGCTGGTTACTTGGCTGAGAATGGTCCAGCGGATATCACTATCTTTGATGCGAAGGCTGATCGTACTGTTGGTCCAAACTTTACTTCAAAATCAGCTAATTCTCCATTTATTGGTGAAACTTTAAAAGGGCAAGTTAAATATACCATCTGTAAGGGACAAATCGTCTACAAAAAATAGATGGGATTCTGCTCTATAAACTATAAGAATAGAGAGCGTATATGTATCCAACCCATCAATTTAAAGACAAGTTTGTCTTATTTCTTAAGATATTTTTCCCTATCCTGATTTATCAGTTTGCCAATTATTCTGCCTCTTTTGTTGATACAACTATGACTGGGCAGTACAATACCATGGACTTGGCAGGAGTATCAACTGCAACGAGTCTATGGAATCCTTTCTTTACTTTTTTAACAGGGATTGTTTCGGCCATGGTTCCCATCATCGGCCATCATCTGGGACGGGGTAAAAAGGAAGAAGTAGCATCTGACTTTTACCAATTTATCTACTTGGCTTTCGGACTGTCTTTGGTCTTGCTTGGAATGGTAGTATTCTTAGCGCCACCTGTCTTAAACAACATCGGACTAGAAGCTCAAGTAGCTTCAGTTGCAGTTTCTTATCTTTGGTACCTTTCTATCGGGATTATTCCCTTGTTGCTTTTTAGTGTCATTCGGTCTTTGTTAGATTCTCTTGGATTGACTAAGCTATCTATGTATCTCATGCTTTTGTTACTTCCGCTCAATAGTGGTTTTAACTATCTCTTGATATATGGAGCATTCGGTTTTCCTGAGCTTGGTGGTGCAGGAGCAGGGCTAGGAACTTCGCTAGCCTATTGGGTTTTATTGGGTATTTCCCTGCTTGTTTTGTTCAAACAAGAAAAGTTAAAAGCGCTACATCTTGAAAAACGGATTCCACTCAATATAGATAAAATCAAGGAAGGTGTTCGGCTAGGTCTACCAATCGGGGGAACCGTATTTGCGGAAGTGGCTATTTTCTCCGTGGTTGGCTTGATCATGGCTAAGTTTTCATCGCTCATCATCGCCAGTCACCAGTCAGCTATGAACTTTTCGAGTCTCATGTACGCTTTTCCCATGAGTATTTCCTCTGCTATGGCGATTGTTGTGTCTTACGAGGTGGGGGCCAAACGTTTTGAGGATGCAAAAATCTATGCTCGTCTGGGGAGAATAACCGCCCTTATTTTTGCAGGTCTTACCCTATCTTTTCTCTACATTTTTAGAGATCGTGTAGCAAGTCTATATGGGAATGACTCTCAGTTCATTGAAACAACTGCTGTATTTCTAACCTACAGTCTCTTTTTCCAGCTAGCTGATACCTTTGCGGCTCCGCTCCAAGGAATTTTAAGAGGGTATAAGGACACTATCGTTCCTTTCTATCTTGGCTTAATCGGATATTGGGGAGTAGCGATACCACTAGGATATCTACTAGATCAAGTAACTGACTTAGGGGCATTTGCCTACTGGATTGGGTTAATTGCCAGCTTGATTGTTTCTGGTTGTTTGTATCAATGGCGTCTGAAAACCGTAATGAAAAGATTGAGCTAATTTTTGGAAAATATCCTGAAAAAGCACTTTGTGAAAAAATACTCTAACTAGAGAGAATCCCTGTTTTAACAGGGGTTTATTTTTTTATATTGTGAATTTTTATTAGCCATATACTTTGACAGCGTATACTAAAAAAGGTAAAATAGTAAGGTAAGTACAAAGTTAGAAAGGCAAGATTATGTCAACTTTAGATAAAAATCTTTTGCTAGAGATGTTCCGTAAGATGGAAGAAATCCGTCGCATGGACTTAAAAATTGCTCAGTTAGTGAAAAAGGGGAAAGTTCCCGGTATGACTCACTTTTCTGTCGGAGAGGAAGCTGCTAACGTCGGAGCAATGCTGGCTCTTAATCCAGATGATCTGATTACCTCAAACCACCGTGGTCATGGTCAAGCTATTGCTAAGGGGATTGACCTTAACGGAATGATGGCTGAAATCCTTGGTAAGTACACCGGTACTTGTAAAGGAAAAGGCGGTTCCATGCATATCGCTGACCTGGATGCTGGGAACCTCGGTGCCAATGGTATCGTTGGTGGTGGTATGGGAATCGCTGTCGGTGCAGCCCTCAGTCAGCAAATGCAACATACTGGTAAAATCGTTGTCTGCTTCTTTGGCGATGGCGCTACCAACGAGGGTGTTTTCCACGAAGCAGTGAACATGGCTTCTATTTGGAAACTTCCTGTTATTTTCTACTGCATTAACAACGGTTATGGGATTTCTGCGGATATCAAGAAAATGACCAATGTGGAGCATATTCATCAACGTAGTGCTGCTTATGGAATCCCTGGAATGTTTATCGAAGATGGAAACAATGTCATCGATGTTTATGAAGGATTTAAGAAAGCAGTAGATCATGTTCGTGGTGGCAATGGCCCAGTCTTGATCGAAAGTATCACATATCGCTGGCTTGGTCACTCATCATCTGACCCTGGTAAATATCGTACGCGTGAAGAAGTGGAATTGTGGAAACAAAAAGACCCAATCGAAAATCTTCGCAAATACCTCATTGAAAACAATATTGCAAGTGCAGAAGAATTGGAAGAAATTCAAGCACAAGTCAAGGAAGCAGTAGAAGCTTCTGTTAAATTTGCAGAAGAAAGCCCATTCCCACCACTAGAATCAGCATTTGAAGATATTTACGCAGACTAAGGAGAAAGAGATAAAAATGGAAACAAAAACAATGTCGTTCCGTGACACCATTATCCTTGCTATGTCTGAGGAAATGCGTCGCGATGAAAATGTGTTCTTGATGGGAGAAGACGTCGGTGTCTTCGGAGGAGACTTCGGAACTTCTGTTGGAATGCTCGAAGAATTTGGTCCAGAACGTGTTCGTGACTGTCCGATTTCTGAAGCTGCCATCTCGGGAGCAGCAGCAGGAGCAGCCATGACAGGACTTCGCCCAATCGTTGATATGACCTTTATGGATTTCTCTGTTATTGCCATGGATAATATCGTCAACCAAGCTGCTAAAACACGCTATATGTTCGGTGGTAAAGGTCAGGTTCCAATGACAGTTCGATGCGCAGCTGGTAACGGAGTTGGTTCTGCCGCTCAGCATTCTCAGTCTCTAGAGTCTTGGTTTACACACATCCCAGGTCTTAAGGTTGTAGCTCCAGGTACACCTGCTGACATGAAAGGACTTCTCAAGTCTTCTATCCGTGATAACAACCCTGTTATCATTCTTGAATACAAGTCCGAATTTAACCAAAAGGGGGAAGTGCCAGTTGATTCAGACTATACAATCCCACTTGGGGTTGGGGAAATCAAACGCGAAGGAACAGATGTAACAGTTGTTACTTACGGGAAAATGCTTCGTCGTGTGGTTCAAGCTGCTGAAGAATTAGCAGAAGAAGGAATTTCTGTTGAAATTGTAGACCCACGTACCCTCGTTCCACTTGATAAGGATATCATCATTAACTCAGTGAAGAAGACTGGTAAGGTCGTTCTGGTCAACGACGCCCACAAAACAAGTGGCTATATCGGAGAGATTTCAGCTATTATTTCAGAATCAGAAGCATTTGATTATCTAGACGCACCAATTCGCCGTTGTGCAGGAGAAGACGTGCCAATGCCTTATGCACAAAATTTAGAAAATGCAATGATTCCAACAATTGAAAGCATCAAAGATGCCATTCGTAAGACATATAACAAGGAATAATACATAATATAAGTTATGTAAATAAAATAAAAAAGACGAGGAACTTTGTATCTTTTAGGTGCAGAACTCTCTTCGTCCTTAATATCTTAGTATAGAATTGGAGAGGTCATGGCTGATGACAAGCTAAGAGCGACTCCTGCGGCTAGAAAGTTAGCGGATGATCTAGGGATCAACCTCTACGACGTTTCTGGCTCAGGTGCAAACGGTCGTGTCCACAAAGAAGACGTGGAAACTTATAAAGACACAAATGTGGTTCGCATTTCGCCACTTGCAAAACGAATTGCCCTCGAACATAACATTGCTTGGCAGGAAATCCAAGGAACAGGTCATCGTGGTAAGATTATGAAGAAGGACGTTTTGGCCTTGCTTCCTGAAAATATCGAAAACGACACCATCAAGTCTCCTGCTCAAATCGAAAAAGTGGAAGAAGTTCCAGACAATTTCACTCCTTATGGTGAGATTGAGCGTATTCCAATGACACCAATGCGTAAGGTTATCGCGCAACGTATGGTTGAATCTTACCTAACTGCGCCAACTTTCACACTCAACTACGATGTCGATATGTCAGAAATGTTGGCTCTTCGTAAGAAGGTTCTTGAGCCAATTATGGAAGCAACTGGTAAGAAGACTACTGTAACAGACCTTCTTTCACTCGCTGTTGTAAAAACATTGATGAAACACCCTTACATCAACGCTTCATTGACTGAAGATGGCAAGACCATTATCACTCATAATTATGTCAACCTTGCTATGGCAGTTGGAATGGATAATGGATTGATGACACCTGTTGTTTATAATGCTGAAAAGATGAGCCTTTCAGAGTTGGTTGTAGCCTTCAAGGATGTCATTGGTCGTACCTTGGATGGTAAATTGGCTCCAAGCGAACTCCAAAATTCAACCTTCACAATTAGTAACTTGGGAATGTTTGGCGTTCAGTCCTTTGGTCCTATTATTAACCAACCAAACTCAGCTATCCTCGGGGTTAGCTCAACAGTTGAGAAACCTGTAGTTGTCAATGGTGAGATTGTCATTCGCCCTATCATGAGCCTTGGATTAACCATTGACCACCGTGTTGTAGATGGTATGGCTGGTGCTAAGTTTATGAAAGACTTGAAAGCCTTAATTGAGAACCCAATCTCAATGTTGGTTTAAAAATACAGTATTTATTTTTAGAGATATAGATAAAGGAAGTAAGACATGGCCTTAGAAGTAATTATGCCAAAAGCCGGCGTGGATATGACAGAAGGACAAATCGTCCAATGGAATAAGAAAGTCGGAGAATTTGTAAAAGAAGGAGAAATCCTTTTGGAAATCATGACTGACAAAGTCAGCATGGAATTGGAAGCCGAAGAAGATGGATACTTGATTGCCATCCTTAAAGGAGATGGTGAAACTGTTCCAGTAACTGAAGTTATCGGTTACCTTGGAGAAGAAGGGGAAAACATCCCAACAGCTGGAGCAGCTGCGCCAGAATCAAAACCTGCACCTGCAGCTAGTGCCTCAAACGACGATGGTAAGAGCGATGATGCCTTTGATATCGTTGTGATTGGTGGAGGTCCTGCTGGTTATGTTGCAGCCATTAAAGCTGCCCAACTCGGTGGGAAGGTTGCCCTTGTTGAGAAATCTGAACTCGGTGGAACGTGTTTGAACCGTGGTTGTATCCCAACGAAGACCTACCTTCACAATGCTGAAATCATCGAAAATATCGGTCATGCAGCAAACCGAGGTATCGTCATCGAAAATCCAAACTTCACTGTAGATATGGATAAACTTTTAGAGACAAAATCTAAGGTTGTCAATACTTTGGTTGGTGGCGTTGCGGGTCTTCTTCGCAGCTACGGAGTTACAGTTCATAAGGGTGTTGGTACTATCACTAAAGATAAGAATGTCTTGGTAAATGGTTCTGAATTGCTTGAAACCAAGAAAATTATCCTTGCTGGTGGTTCAAAGGTCAGCAAGATTAACGTCCCTGGTATGGAATCTCCACTTGTGATGACCAGCGATGATATTCTTGAAATGAACGAAGTTCCAGAAAGCCTCGTAATCATCGGTGGTGGGGTTGTCGGTATCGAACTCGGCCAAGCATTCATGACATTTGGTTCAAAAGTAACTGTTATCGAAATGATGGATCGTATCGTTCCAGCTATGGATGCGGAAGTGTCTAAGAATCTTCGCTTGATTCTTGAGCGTAAAGGTATGACTATCTTGACAGGTACAAAATTGCAAGAAATCATCGAAGAAAATGGTCAACTTCGTATCAAGGTTGAAGGAAAAGACGATATCATCGCTAGCAAAGCTCTTCTTTCAATCGGTCGTGTGCCAGACCTTGAAGGAATTGGTGATGTTGAGTTTGAATTGGATCGTGGACGTATCAAGGTCAACGAATACATGGAAACTTCTGTTCCTGGAATCTACGCACCAGGTGACATCAACGGTACTAAGATGTTGGCGCACGCAGCCTTCCGCATGGGTGAAGTTGCCGCTGAAAATGCCCTCAAAGGAAATCATGCTGTTGCGAAACTCAACTTGACTCCTGCAGCCATTTACACTCTTCCTGAAGTAGCAGCAGTAGGTCTGACTGAAGAACAAGCCCGTGAGAAATACGATGTAGCCATCGGTAAATTCAACTTTGCTGCCAACGGACGTGCAATTGCATCAGATGCGGCTCAAGGTTTCGTAAAAGTTATTGCTGATAAGAAATACGGAGAAATCCTTGGTGTGCACATCATTGGTCCTGCAGCTGCAGAATTGATCAACGAGGCATCAAGCATCATCGAAATGGAAATCACTGTTGAGGAAATGCTGAAGACCATCCATGGACACCCAACCTACTCTGAAGTGATGTACGAAGCATTTGCGGATGTTCTAGGAATGGCTATCCATTCACCTAAGAAAAAATAAATAAGTTTTTCAACTAAATTTTCTTAAAGTAGTACGGACGGCAGCGACCTCTATTAG
This sequence comes from uncultured Streptococcus sp., assembly GCA_915063165.1. Classification (GTDB taxonomy): domain Bacteria; phylum Bacillota; class Bacilli; order Lactobacillales; family Streptococcaceae; genus Streptococcus. The sequence goes on along the minus strand of CAJZDE010000039.1, from coordinate 122 downwards.
AGTTTCATGCCTAAAAATTGAGCCTCTTGTCTCAATTTTTCCGAGAAATGTAACGTGTTATCGTTACATTTCTTTTTACCACTTTAGAAAATTTGATTGCTATGAACAGAATTTAAAAACTA
>CAJZDE010000038.1:0-9160 GCA_915063165.1 uncultured Streptococcus sp. | reverse complement strand
AGTAACAATCTGAAGTATTCTATCTAACAACTTGAAAACACTAACATTTCTAGAGATTGATTTCCTTCTTATGCTAGACAAAGCTTGATTGATTTATAAAAGTTTGATATAAAATCGCAAGACAATCATATGAAACATTTTTTAGAAATGGAGTAAATAAAAAAACGAGAGCCGAACTCTCGTCTTACTGTTGATTTCCAAAGACATCTCGATAGAGCATGCCGTCTCGTAAACTTTCGGCATCTCCTCCCAATTGCTCTACCAACTCATAGGCAAAGGCAAGGGCAGTTGACGGTCCTCGGCTAGTTGTTAGATTGCCATCAACAACCACTGTTTGCTTTTGATAAATTCCGTCAGTAATTTGCTCCTGAACTCTGTCATAACAAGTAAAGTGCTTGTCTTTCAGGATACCTGCTTGATGAAGAGCAATTGGGGCTGCACAGATGGCAGCAATTTTCTTTCCTGCTTGGTCAAAGGCTTTAATCTGTGAAATGAGCGCTTGATTATCTCGTAGGTGAGCTGATCCTGGCATACCTCCTGGAAGAACGACCAAGTCATAATCGGACAAACCACCATCAAAAACACGATCAGCTTTTACCTGAATGTCATGTGACCCTGTCACCTGCTCTTCAAATCCTACCATATCACATGAAATGTTTGCTCGACGCAAGACATCAACTACTGTCAAGGCTTCAATTTCTTCAAAACCCTGGGCTAAAATAACTGCTACTTTTGCCATAGTGGCCTCCTTATTTGATTTGTTTTAGGACGACTTTCTTTCGTTTGAATGGAACTTTTCCACTTTTCTCTTCTGCTAGGTTTGTCTGGTAACTCATAGACAAGAGGAGACCGACACCGATGAGGTTACTAATAATTGCGGATCCACCTTGAGAAATAAATGGTAGAGGAATCCCTGTCAAAGGAAGTAAGCCTGTCACAGCGCCGATATTTTCAAAGATATGGAAGAGCAACATCATGATAAAACCAGTCGAAATGTAGGTGTAGAACTGGTTATTTGACCTGAGAGTAATCTTCAACATCCGATAGATGAGAAGTAAGTACAGGGCAACCACAAAGACCGAACCAATGAAGCCAAAATCTTCAGCAATCACCGTAAAAATCATATCACTTTCACGTACTGGAATGAGGAGATTGGACACATTGAAACCTTGCCCAAACAAGCCACCACTTCCAATCGCAATTTGTCCCTGCGCCTGTTGGTAAGTCGTTGTTTGCGCGAAGTCAAAGGGATTGAGCCAAGCCAAGATGCGGTTGATCTGGTAAGTTGGCATCCCAATCTGATGCAAGAAGGCACGTCCATCCTTGCTTATAAAGATGGCCATGAAGCCTGCAACTGCAGTCACTCCTGTCGCAAAGACCGGAATGATAATCTTCCACGAAACACCTGAAAGGAGAACCATACCGGAAAAAATAGCTACAAAGACCAAGGCAGTCCCCAGATCACTTTGTAGGGCTAAGAGGAGCAAGACTGGGATGGTAAAGGCAATCATCCAACCAATCAGTAGGAAATCCAAGGGAATAGTCCGTCGCCATTCCTTGTGTTTTTGAGTGAATCTTACAATGGCTCGAGACAACATCAAGATATAGGAAATCTTCATGAATTCCGATGGCTGAAAGAGTGTCGTTCCACCAATCGATACCCAGTTCTTGGCACCTGTTGACGCTACAAGATTTGGATTGTAGAAAACAAGGGGGAGGACCATCAAAGCCAACCCTAGACCATAAAGATAGGGAGTCACCTTCCATAAAAACTCGGTATTAAAGAACATGACCACAAATCCAATGACAAGACCCAAGGCAATCCAAGCGATTTGCTGACCTAGAATTGGTAATACATTATTTGGATAGTCATGACTAACTGCTATATAAATGGCCACTACTCCAATCACCAGTAAACAAAACACTGGTAGGAGGAGGCTATAATCGACTCGAGAGTCGAAGGAACGTTTCATATTTTTTACCTTTTCTCTTTCTTGGATTTTTCTTTCATTCTATTACGACGGGATTGGAGAAAATCAGCTACTGCAGGCTCTAGCTGTTCTCTAGAAAGGACCTGAACAGTCCTTTCTTTTGACAAGGCCTTAGCAATTTGTTTGCCGTAACGCTTGCTGACGACACGACTGTCTAAGATTAGAGCAACCGACCCTTGGTCAGGACGTCTAACAGTACGACCAAGGGCTTGTTTTAGCCGAATGATTGCCATCGGCAACTGATAATCATAGAAAGGATTTTTCCCTTCTTGACGCAGTTCTTGGTTTAATTTTTTGGTTAAAGGCTCTTGGGGGTTTTGGAAAGGCAATCTCGGAATCACTTGAATTACACAAGGATGGGTTGAAAAATCAACCCCTTCCCAGAAACTGCCTGTTCCAAGCAATATCTGGCGTTCACCTTTTTCAAAACGTTTTTTCAGTTGGCTTGGTTCCCCATTTTTATACTGAGCTAGATGAGGTTGGTCGAGCAGGTCCGAAACTGCCAGCAACATTTCTTTTGAGGTAAACAAGACCAATAAGGGTTCTTGAAAGGCTTGTAAGCTTCGAATGACAGAAGCCACTTCACTAGCATAGTCAAAAGGCGAAACTTCTGTCACAAGAGGAAAGTCATCGACTAGAAAGACTTCTTGTTGCTCCTGCTTTGCTACATCAAGCCTAACAAGCGGAGCATCTGGAAATCCTAATAAATCTGCTAAGGAAACCCGATTGCTGATTTCAAGAGTGGCCGATACTCCTAGGAGCCTACAATCTTCTGGCAATAAATCTGCTAGTATAAAGCGACCTTTTTTGCTTGAACAAACCAAGACATCCTTGCTCGATTTCTCTGCCGTAGCAAGCCAAAATTCACGGTCCGACGTAAAAAAGTTTGCAAGCTCTCGATACTCTGGGAGAGCTAACTCCGAAAAATGCTGGCGCAAGTGTTCGAGAGAATCCAACCACTTTCCATCCTTAAGGCTTGACTGATAGTGCTCTATCAAGTATCGACATTCAAAACCTATACTCTCAAGCAAGCGTTTCTGAACCAAATCCTCCACTGACTCTAAGGACTTTTCAATTTGAGTTACAAGATCCTCTAGTCGATAAGCCTGCTGGGCTAGATTTTCAAGGGCTAGCAGCATTTTTTGAGCTTCATCCAAAATTACCAAACGGTTGTCGACAAACTCTGGATTGTCTTCCAAACGAGTGACCAGATAGGCATGATTAGTCAAGAGAACGCGACTGGTCTTGGCCTTTTCCTGCCCTCGTTTCCAAAAATCCTCTGTAGCAAATAAACTTTTCTTTGAAAGCTTGCCATCGTGGACTAGTTCTGGCAGAAAGTGCTGGTAGCGATAAAGCTGCCCGATTTCGTCCAAGTCACCTGTCTCTGTCTCTGTTAGCCAGATGAGCAGTCGCATTTTAAAGCGTGTGAAGAGGCGATTGGACTCCGGTCGATGGAGGACTTGGTGAAAAGCATCCAGTTTCAAGTAATTTTGAGGCCCCTTGAGACTATGAATTTCCAGATGGAAGACCTCTTTTAAGCGCTGACCTTCTTCTTGCATGATTTGATTTTGAAGAATTTTGGTTGGAACACTCACTAGGATACCTGCTTGACTCTCCAAGTTCAAAGCAGGAAGGAGATAACCATAAGTCTTGCCCAGTCCCGTTTGGGCTTGGATAAAGGATGTCTGGTGTTCTTCCAATAATTGCTCAATCTTCTCCGCAAATTCCAGCTGTTGTGGACGCTCCTCCAGCCCCAATAAAGAAATGTTTTTAGCAAAGTCTTTGGATAACTTTCGTGGGACTAAGGCTTTGCTTTCCTTTCTGAGGAAAAGCCCATGAAGCTCCATCAAGTCTGGCGAAGATAAGAGAGATTGTTGCTGATAGACCTCCTCAATCACCAGATAACTTTCATAGAGAAGGTTGTCTGCAAGTTTTAGCAAACTTTCTAAGAGCCCTTTAGGTAGCTCAAAAAGTTTTTGACGCATGTAAAGCAAGAGTTCAGCTGTTGCTTGAGCATCTGACAGGGCAGTATGGGCATGTTCCAGCTCAATGCCCAACTCTTGACAAAGGATACCTAAGTTATACTTTTCAAACTGAGGATATAGAACTTGGGCAAGTTCAACTGTATCCACCCGCGGTGTGCGTAATTCATAACCTTCAAAAAAGAGGAATTCTGCAAGAAGGTTGGCATCAAACTGTACATTATGCGCAACAAAAATACCGTCCTTAACCAATTCAAAAATTTTCCCGGCCACCTGAGAAAACTCTGGTGCCACAGCCAAACGTTGATCGGTCAGACCTGTTAATTCTTTGATATGAGAATCCAAGGGTTCGTGAGGATTGACATCAGTCGCATACTGATCGATGATTTCACCATTCTCAATCACCACAATGCCTACTTGAATAATTTTTGCCTTGCTTCCGGTGCTGGTCGCCTCTAAATCAACGACCACATACCGATCATTTCTTGCATTCATCATTAAAAATTATATCAAAAAAAGCATGATTTGACACCCCTCAACTTTGATAACAATCTCGCTTTCCTTGCGAGTTTGAGTAAAAATCAAGACCTTAAAAGAGAGAATTTCACGCAAGTTCAGCAATTGGTCGCTGGTTCTGAGGTATTTGAAAACTTTATCAACAAAGTTTCATCAACATAAAAAGACAACCAAGATATTAGCTGCCTTTTTGAGATATTTTTTTCATTGTTTTCGGAAGAGCCTTGCTAATTTCTGTTGGCAAGACAAGGTAGTTTTCTTGAGCAAGTTCTTGCGCGATAGCTGAATGAAGGTGGGTTGCTACCACTACCCTCTGATAGAGGCTGACTTGGTCAAACTGACCTGCAAAACCTGCAATGATTCCAGCAAGTGTATCTCCCATTCCACCAGTTGCTTGATAGGGACCTCCAACCTCTAACTGATAATATTCAGGCTGACCAGCTTTCCAGATACGAGTTGCTGGACCCTTCTCGACTAGAATCGTTCCTTGAGGAAAAGTAGAAAGAGCCCTAGCAGTCGTATCTTTATTTTGATGGTCAAGAACTATACCAGACAGTCTTTCCCATTCCCTTTGGTGGGGAGTTAGGATAAGCTGACTGGAAGGACATGGTAACTGACCTTTTGCTAAGATGCCCAAAGCACCGCCGTCTGCAATCAAAATCTGGTCTTTTCTAAGGCTGTCAAAGACCCTTTTTACGAGTTCTTCTCCAAATGCATCCTCTCGCAAACCCGGACCTAACAAGACAACTTCTGCCTTTTCCAACTGCTCTTTTAACAATTGCTGGTCTTGAAGAGAAAAAGCCATGGCCTCAGGTAAATGGCTGTGCAGGGCTGGAATATTCTCCTTATCCGTGCCAACAGTCACCAAACCTGCCCCACTTTTAACAGCTGCAATAGCTGACATGATGATAGCTCCCCCATAAGGATAGGTCCCTCCCAGCAAGAGCAAACGCCCGTAATCTCCCTTATGGCTGTGACGAGAACGTTCAATAATGACTTTTTCTAATAAAGCTTGATCAATCACTTTCATCGTTTTTTCCCTCTCACTCCATTATACTACAAAAGGAGGCTCGAACCTCCTTCTACACTATTTTCCATTAAATTCCGCAAAAGTCTGTAAGATTTTAGCAGCAACTGCTGGAGAAGGAGCTCCTTTTATCTCTAACGTGTCATCTGCATATGGAGTAAGGCCGGCAAAATCTCCTATCTGGACTGAATAGAGCGACGTTTTAAATAGTTCAATATCGTTTTGGTCATTTCCAAAAGCGATGAAGTTCTCCCCACATAACTTTTCAACAGTTGTCGCCTTATGAGTATCCAAGGGATTAACATAAAGGCACTTTTCATGCGCATGATAGGAGAGATGAGCCTGTCCTAGTCTTTCTAGCTGACCAAGCAGATCATCAAGCAACTCCTCATGGTCACCCATATAAACGACTACCTTAATCGGAGTCCCTAAGTCCTCAAGTTTCTGATGACGAGCCACCTTTAGGGGATCCACACTGGAAATAAATGGAATCTTCTCTACAATCTGACCACTGTAGTCAAAGCAATCATCTACAAAGAAAGGGAGATTATAAGTCTGGCAATAATCCACTAGCGCCTGATAAATTCCAGCATCAAGATTCCTTTCGAAAACAGCCTTCCCTAAATGATAGGCTACACCACCATTCAATCCTATGACCAAGCACTGACTGAGTTTAGGGCCTAATAAACCCAAGCAATCCCGATAAGAGCGGGCTGAGGCAAACACAAGCTCATGCCCATAATCTTCAGCCTTTAAAAGAACTTGCTTAATCTCCTCATCTATGGTCATGTAGTCAAAAGATAGCGTTCCATCCAGGTCAAATACGAATTTCATCTTCCTAGTCCTTGTTTAGTGTTCGAAGCGCTGCCTGATAGGTTTGCTCCATTAGCATGGTAATAGTCATAGGTCCAACTCCACCAGGTACAGGTGTGATGTGACTAGCAAGTGGTGCAACAGCATCATAATCAACATCTCCACAAAGCTTGCCATTTTCATCTCGGTTCATCCCAACGTCAATGACAACCGCTCCCGGTTTGACAAAGTCAGCTGTCACAAACTTAGCACGACCGATTGCAACGACAAGAATATCTGCCTTAGCAGCCACCTTGGCAAGATGATGGGTGCGTGAGTGGGTCAAAGTCACAGTCGCATTCTTAGCCAAAAGAAGCTGAGCCATTGGTTTCCCAACGATATTTGAGCGACCGATAACAACCGCATTTTTACCTTCTAGATCAATCCCATATTCATGAAACATCTCCATAATTCCTGCAGGTGTCGAAGGAATCATAACTGGATGCCCAGACCAAAGACGCCCCATGTTTAGCGGGTGGAAACCATCCACATCTTTTTCGGGGTCAATGGCTAATAACACTGCCTCTTCGTCAATATGTTTAGGTAAAGGCAACTGGACCAAAATCCCATGCCAAGCTGGATCTTGATTGTACTTAGCAATCAAGTCTAACAATTCCGCTTGGGTAATGGTCTCTGGAACTCGCACTACTTCACTACGGAAGCCAGCAGCGAGAGCTGACCGTTCCTTGTTGCGAACGTAGACTTGGCTGGCAGGATTGTCCCCCACCAAAATCACTACCAATCCTGGAACTAGACCTGTTTCTTCTTTTAGTTTAGCCGTCTTCTCAGCCAACTGTCCTTGTAACTTAGCTGCAAGAGCCTTCCCATCAATAATCTGTGCCATATCTCTTCTCTTTTCTATCAAATATCCTCTATTATATCAAAAAATAACTCGCCATTCTAACACTTCTTGACTAATGGACCCTATAGTCTGAAACTATAAGAAAAAGCCCTTATCGAGCTTTTATGCCTATTTATACTAGGTAAACTTGTCATTATTTCTTTTTGACCTTGGGAGCAGGCAAAACTTCGTACATCTCCTTGATTAGTCTCGCTAGAAATGACTTATCTTCAGTGTCTTCTATCAAAATCATCTCCTTAGCTCCTTCATAAGGACGTTCAAGCCTAGTCTGTCCCAGTTGATCCATGACCACCTTCACAGGCTTCAGTAACAGACGATTATCATAGATTCCTCCAATAATCTTTCCACGATAATAAAGGATATACTCTCCCATCATTGGACGATAACTCATCTCCTCTAGCTCTGATAGCTGTTCGAGAATAAAATCTAAATATTCTTTACTGGAAGCCATGATGCCTACTCCATTTCTTCTAAAAATGAGGTATTACAAAACCTTACTCAAAAATTCCTTGGTCCGTTGTTCTTTTGTTTGATCGAAAATTTCCTCAGGCGTTCCATCTTCGACAACAACTCCATCTGCCATAAAGATAACACGGTCTGCTACCTCACGCGCAAAGCCCATTTCATGCGTCACAATCACCATAGTCATCCCTGACTTGGCGAGGTCTTGCATAACAGCTAGAACCTCACCAACCATCTCAGGGTCTAGGGCTGAAGTCGGCTCATCAAAGAGCAAAACATCTGGTTCCATAGCAAGTCCACGTGCAATGGCAATCCGTTGTTGCTGACCACCTGACAAACTCTGAGGATAGGCCGTTGCCTTATCTGGCAAGCCAACTTTTTCTAACAGTTCCTGTGCTCTTTTCTCCGCAACTTCCTTGCTTTCACCTTTGGTTTTAATTGGTGACAAAGTGATATTTTCCATCACTGTCATATTGGGAAAGAGGTTGAATTGTTGGAATACCATACCCATCTTTTCACGCATGGCAAAAAGGTCATTTTTCTTATCTGTGATATCAACTCCTTCAAAGATAACCTTACCTTTACTTGCTTCTTCAAGGAGATTCATCGAACGAAGGAGAGTTGATTTCCCGCTCCCTGACGGACCGATAATGACCACAACTTCTCCTCGTTTAATCTCAAGGTTGATACCTTTTAAAACTTCATTTTTCCCAAAAGACTTATGTAGTTCTTCAATTCTAATCAAGGTTTCTGTCATTATTTCTTGTCTCCTTGTCCAATATGTTTTTCAAATGCTTTCAACGCCACTGTCAAAACAGAGGTCATAATCAAATAGTAAAAGGCTGCAAATAAAAGGGGAGTCAACGGTAAATACGTTGTTGTTGCTACTGTCGTTGCACCATTCCACAACTCCATCACCCCAATCGCAGACAAGAGAGAACTATCCTTGATAATGGTGATAAATTCATTTCCCAGAGCTGGAAGAATATTCTTGATAGCTTGTGGCAAAATGACATAACGCATGGCATTTTTCGGACGAATACCTAGAGAATATGCAGCCTCTAACTGCCCTTTAGGAACCGCATTGATCCCAGCACGAACAGTTTCTGAAACGTAAGCTCCACTATTCATAGAAATAATCAGAATACCAGGAATCAAACGAGAAAGATCAACTCCTAAAATTCCCACTTGAATAGTCGGAGCATTGATATGCATAAGAGCAAAGGCAATCATAATCTGAACCATCATCGGAGTTCCACGGAAGATCCAAACATACACATTTGCAAACCAAACGAGCGGTTTAAAGCGTGAACGTTGGGCAAAGGCCAGTAACACACCTATAATGGTTCCTAAGCAGACGACAAGGATGGAAATCAATACGGTAATCAGAGCACCATAGTTAAAATACGGTAAATACTTTGGTAAAAAAGAAAAATTCATATTCAATCAACTTTCTATGTATTAGATT
>CAJZDE010000037.1:0-9173 GCA_915063165.1 uncultured Streptococcus sp. | reverse complement strand
ATTTTTTTCTTTCATGATAGAATAGATAGTGAAAATAATAACATAAGGATAATAACATGAAAAAAGCAATATTAATGATGACCTTTGGATCTCCAGAGGAGATTAGTTTTGAAGGAGTAGCAGAATTTTTTACAAACATTCGTCGTGGTGTTAGACCCCAAGACCACGAGATTCAGACCCTCTATGACAACTACGTCCTTATCGGTGGGACACCTTTGCAGCGGATTACAGGGGAAGAAGTTGCTTTAGTAAGAGAACGTATAGGGGAGGAGTACGGTATCTACTTTGCCAATAAGTTTTCTCGCCCCTTTATTCCAGACGTGATCAAGCAGATGGAAGCTGATGGTGTTGAAGAATGTATCTGCTTGATTTTGGAACCTCATTATTCCTTTTACTCAGTCATGGGGTATGAAAAGTTTCTGGAAAGCCAGCAGATCCGATTTTTAGTCATTAAGGACTGGTATCAACAACAGCCTTTGCTGGACTTTTGGACAGATGAGATTAGAAAAATTTTACGAAACCATGTGGGAGAAGAATCTTTCAAGGTAATCTTTTCAGCACACAGTGTTCCAATTTTTGCCTTGGACTATGGAGATCCTTATATCGATCAGATTTTTGATAATAGTAAGCTCATTGCTGAACAACTCGGCCTAACAGCCGACCAGTATACCAATACTTGGCAGAGCGAAAGCGATATTGGAATCCCTTGGATCAAGCCAGATGTCTTAGAATATTTACGAGAACAAAAGCAACATCCAGAGCATTATATTTTTGTCCCGATTAGTTTTATCAGTGAGCACATTGAAGTCTTGTTCGATAATGATGTGGAATGTTATGAGTTGTGTCAAGAATTAGATGTCACCTACCATCGTCCACCTATGCCCAATACGGATAGCCGTTTAATTGACGCTTTAGTTGCTACTGTAAGAGCCAATGAAGACAAAGAATTTAAAGCTTTTCTCCCAGAAGAAGAAACCTTTGATGAGTTAGCGCCTTCAGCAACTACCAAGGACATTATGGAGGAGACAGACGACCTTCAGATGCCAGAATTTGTCAAAAAACTCATTGAGAAAAAAGGCCGTGAAAATGTGAAGATGCCTTACTTGATTAAGAAAATGCTCGAAAAAGCTGGGAAGTTACCAAAAGAGTAAAGAAAAAAGGATTTAGCTTTAAGCTAGATCCTTTATTTGTCTTATTTTTTCTCAAGAAGAGCTTTGATTTCTTGAAGAACTTCGAGTTCAGTTGGAGCAGCAGGTGCTTCTTCAACCACTTCCTCTTTCTTACGAAGGTTTTGCGCTTTTTCCATAGCTTTAATAACGAAGAAAAGCACAGTACCTACAACGAGAAAGTTGATAATAGCACTCAAGAATTTACCATATGTAACACCATTCCATGCAAGCTCAGCGATGTTTTGTACTTTCGCAGCTTCCAAAGCTGGGTTCAATAGAAGTGGAGTGATGATATCGTTAACAAATGAAGTAACGATAGCACCAAATGCAGAGGCAATGATCACACCGACAGCGAGGTCAACGACATTACCACGAAGCAAGAATTCTTTAAGATCCTTTAACATTTTCATAAATTCCTTTCCTAATTTTCTAATTTATTATATCCTAAATTGTGACAAAAAGCAACTTGAACGCTCAAAGTGGTCAGTTGTTCCCTTTAAAAATATAGATTTTACTGAAAATATAGTTTAAAATGATGATCAAAATTTGTGCTAGGATAGTTTCAATCGTATTAACCCTATCTATATTAAATTCGACAAACTGGCCAATAAGATCAGGAAAAGTTGTAACAAAGATATAAGTTAAAAGAACGTCAAGACCAAGAGTAGAGAGACGAGCTAAGAAAAATTTAGCCAGGCGAGTCGGCAAATTTCTTCTCTCTTGTTTAAAGACAATTGTATCATTTGTGAGAAAGGCGAAGAGAATCCCAATAATATTTGCAAGGGCAGTTGCGAGGATTTCCTGGTGGCTGATATGGTAAATAACCAAACGTGATACAATAGAAACCAGAGTAGTAGCACCACCAAAAAATAGGTAGGAGAGAATCTCGTTATCAAAGAAAGCTTTTATTAGTTTTTTCATGATTTTAGTATAGCATAAAACTGGCTAATGTGCTATACTAGTAAGGTTGATAACCTCAACCCTTGGTGCTTAGCTTCTTTCACCAAGCATATTTTACGCGGGAAACCGCTAAAGGAGAAAACATGAAAAAATTAACTGTTCGTGACATGGCAGACATCGCTATCGTTGCTGCGATCTATGTAGTTTTGACTATTACGCCACCAATCAATGTTCTTAGTTTTGGGGCGTATCAGTTCCGTATTTCAGAAATGCTGAATTTCTTGGCATTTTACAACCCTAAATACATCATCGGTGTGACAATTGGATGTATGATTGCTAATTTCTTTAGTAGTTTTGGCCTAATAGATGTCTTTGTCGGTGGAGGTTCTACCCTAGTTTTTCTTAGTCTAGGTGTATGGCTCTTTGCAAAATACAGCAAAGATTACCTCTTTAACGGATTGATTCGAAAAGATCATTTCTTCTTTTCAATCCTATTCTCTATTTCAATGATTACCATTGCAGCTGAACTCCATATCTTGACAGAAGCTCCCTTCTTCTTCACATGGTTCTCTACTGGAATTGGTGAGTTTGCATCACTTATCGTAGGTGCGATTTTGATTGGTAAACTGGGACAGCGAATCGATCTAACAAAATAAGAAGTTTATGAGCTAGATTCTTGATAAATCTAGCTTTTTTCATTCCATAAAATTAAAAGAGAGCGCTTGACAAGAACATAGAACTATAGTATACTTTTTAGGTAAGCTGATTTAGCTCAGTTGGCAGAGCGCATCCATGGTAAGGATGAGGTCGCCGGTTCAATCCCGGCAATTAGCATGATAGTAACAAAATGACCTTGGGAAACCAAGGTTTTTCTTATCTACCTGTATAAACGAAGTTAAAGAGTTTTGGCTGTTGACAAAAGTGCCCCTATCTAGTAGAATAGTAGATGCGATGAGTCGATAGGTAGTCTTCGGACTACTATTGAGCATAAGGAGGTCATAACGCAGGAGCGGACCTTGATGAGTTGTGTGAACCTGCTCATCACATGAAGATGCCTCTTAGTCCCTGGTCAATGACTAGGGATTTTTAATTTTCAGAAAATATAACCCAAAAATGCTTTTCAATTTCTGGAAAAAGTAGTATAATACATCTATTATAGAAATTTTTAGAAAATTCCGAAAGAGGTTATTTATGGGATATACAGTTGCTGTAGTCGGCGCGACAGGTGCTGTCGGAGCTCAGATGATAAAAATGTTGGAAGAATCAACACTTCCAATCGATAAAATTCGTTACCTTGCTTCTGCACGTTCAGCAGGCAAGACTTTGAAATTTAAGGACCAAGATATTACGATTGAAGAAACGACTGAGACAGCTTTTGAGGGTGTTGATATTGCACTCTTCTCAGCAGGTGGTTCGACATCAGCTAAGTATGCACCATACGCAGTTCAAGCTGGAGCGGTAGTAGTAGATAATACATCTTATTTCCGCCAAAATCCAGACGTACCATTGGTTGTCCCAGAGGTCAATGCTCACGCACTTGATGCCCACAACGGGATTATTGCTTGCCCTAACTGTTCAACAATCCAAATGATGGTGGCTCTTGAGCCTGTTCGTCAAAAATGGGGCTTGGACCGTATCATCGTTTCAACTTACCAAGCGGTTTCAGGTGCTGGTATGGGAGCGATTCTTGAAACACAACGTGAACTCCGTGAAGTCTTGAATGACGGTGTGAATCCACGTGATTTGCATGCGGAAATCTTGCCTTCAGGTGGTGACAAGAAACACTATCCTATCGCCTTTAACGCTCTTCCGCAAATCGATGTCTTCACGGACAATGATTACACTTACGAAGAGATAAAGATGACCAAGGAAACTAAGAAAATTATGGAAGATGATAGCATCGCAGTGTCTGCAACATGTGTGCGTATTCCAGTCTTGTCAGCTCACTCTGAGTCTGTTTACATCGAAACAAAAGAAGTGGCCCCTATTGAAGAAGTGAAAGCAGCCATCGCAGCCTTTCCAGGTGCAGTTCTTGAGGATGACGTAGCTCATCAAATCTATCCTCAAGCTATCAATGCAGTTGGTTCACGTGATACCTTTGTTGGTCGTATCCGTAAAGACTTGGATGCTGAAAAAGGAATCCACATGTGGGTTGTTTCAGATAACCTTCTCAAAGGCGCTGCATGGAATTCAGTTCAGATTGCAGAAACGCTTCACGAACGTGGATTGGTTCGTCCAACAACTGAGTTAAAATTTGAATTAAAATAGTCATATCGTTTAGGAGTTCAGATGAACTCCTTCTTTGAAATAGAGAGGTGTTTCTCATGTCTTATCAAGATTTAAAAGAGTGTAAAATCATCACAGCCTTTATTACCCCTTTTCATGAGGATGGTTCCATCAACTTTGATGCCATTCCAGCCTTGATTGAGCATTTATTGGCCCATCACACAGACGGCATTCTTCTAGCTGGAACAACTGCTGAGAGTCCGACCTTGACCCACGATGAGGAGTTGGAACTCTTTGCGGCTGTACAAAAGATTGTTAATGGACGTGTTCCTTTGATTGCGGGTGTAGGTACCAATGATACGCGTGACTCGATCGAGTTTGTCAAAGAAGTCGCAGACTTTGGTGGTTTTGCTGCTGGGCTTGCGATCGTACCCTACTACAATAAACCTTCTCAAGAAGGCATGTATCAGCACTTTAAAGCGATTGCAGATGCTTCTGATTTACCTATTATCATCTATAACATTCCAGGGCGTGTGGTAGTGGAATTAACTCCAGAAACCATGCTTCGTTTGGCTGACCATCCAAATATCATTGGTGTCAAAGAATGTACTAGCTTGGCAAATATGGATTGAGCACAAGCCAGAAGAATTCTTGATTTATACAGGTGAAGATGGAGATGCCTTCCATGCCATGAACCTTGGTGCGGATGGGGTTATTTCTGTTGCCTCCCATACAAATGGAGATGAGATGCACGAGATGTTCACTGCCATTGCAGAAAGCGATATGAAGAAAGCAGCAGCTATTCAACGTAAGTTCATTCCTAAAGTCAATGCCCTCTTCTCTTATCCAAGTCCTGCTCCAGTTAAGGCAGTTTTGAACTATATGGGATTTGACGCTGGACCAACTCGTCTACCTCTAGTTCCAGCACCAGAAGAAGATGCTAAACGCATCATCAAAGTTGTCGTAGATGGTGACTACGAAGCAACTAAGGCAACAGTAACAGGTGTCCTTAGACCAGATTACTAATAAAGACAATAAAATCCATGATCGAAAGAACGATCATGGATTTTTCTTATTTTCCTAGACAGAATTGGCTAAAGAGTTGGGTGATGAGTTCATCAGTTGCGGCATCTCCAGTGATTTCACCGAGAATTTCCCAAGTACGAGTCAAGTCAACTTGAAGCAAATCAACTGGCATCCCCAGTTCCAGACCTTGGTTAACAGCTTGTAGGCTTTCAACGGCCTTTTCAATCAAGGAAATATGACGGGCATTTGACAAGTAAGTAGCATCTTGCTCGACCAAACCAGCATTTTCAAAGAAGAGGTTGTTGATTCTATCCTCAATCTTATCAATGTTTTGATTTTTAAGAACTGAAATACGGATGACATCTTCAGGGAGTTCTGAAGTTTCAATTGCTTCAGGAAGATCCGTTTTATTAAGTAGAATAATGCGGTTGGTATCTTGGCTGATTTCTAAGAGTTGGCGATCTTGGGCGGTCAGTGGTTCACTGGCATTTAGTACTAGTAGTACCAAGTCAGCTTCCTTGAGGGCTTTTTTCGAACGCTCAACACCAATCTGCTCCACGATATCATCAGTTTCCCGAATACCAGCTGTATCAATCAATTTTAGAGGAACCCCATTGATGTTGACGTATTCTTCGATGACATCTCGTGTCGTACCAGCGATATCT
Source organism: uncultured Streptococcus sp. (assembly GCA_915063165.1). Taxonomy (GTDB): domain Bacteria; phylum Bacillota; class Bacilli; order Lactobacillales; family Streptococcaceae; genus Streptococcus. Next base: position 3,187 of record CAJZDE010000037.1, on the reverse strand, counting down.
GTTACAATAGCCTTGTCTTCACGAAGGAGATTATTGAGAAGACTGGATTTCCCAACATTGGGACGGCCGATAATAGCAGTTGAAATTCCCTCACGAAGGATTTTACCACGACGAGCTGTTCTAAGGAGATTGGTTAGCAATTGTTCAAACTCCATAGTCTTCTCGCGGACGACTGCAGTAGTGGCTTCCTCAACATCATCATACTCAGGATAGTCGATATTGACCTCTACTTGGGCAAGCGTATTGAGGATTTCTTGGCGAGTATTATTAATGAGGTCAGAAAGAGAACCGTCCAATTGTTTGACTGCAATATTCATGGCCTTATCTGTCTTAGCACGGATGATGTCCATCACTGCCTCAGCCTGTGTCAAGTCCACGCGACCGTTTAGAAAGGCGCGTTTGGTAAATTCACCAGGTTCTGCCAACCGAGCTCCTTCACGGATAGCTAGTTGGAGAATCTCATTGGTCACCGCAATCCCACCGTGAGTGTTAATCTCGATAATATCCTCACGAGTGAAGGTCTTTGGAGACTTCATAGCTCCAACCATAACTTCGTCCATGACCTTCCCTGTCTGCGGGTCAATAATGTGACCGTAGTTAAGGGTATGGCTAGCAACCTGAGTCAAGTCTTTGCCTTTAAAAATCTTTTGCGCAATGGCAAAACTATCTGTTCCGCTCAGGCGGACAATACCAATTGCTCCTTCACCTAGTGGAGTAGAGATAGCAGCAATGGTATCAAATTCACGTGTAATCATACTATTTCCTTTTGTATTTCTTTTCTTAGGATAGGTATCCAAGCATCTCTTCAAATTGTAACAAAATTAGACTATTTCTTCAATGGATGCTACTTGGAGATTGAAAAAGCCTAAGCAATTCTGCTTAAGCTGGATTATTTGGTGCGCATTTCCCCTTGAGGGAAGTAGGTTCCTTCTGGCATGTCGTTGATGATGACATGAACGGCTGATTGAGGGGCTCCAGTGTTGCGGACAACAGCTTCCGTTACTTCCTTAGCAAGAGCTTTCTTTTGCTCGAGCGTGCGACCTTCAAATAAATCGATGCGTACAAATGGCATAGTAGCTTCCTCCACTAGTTTTTGATTTCTTCTATTTTACCACATTTTGCCGTTTAAAGCTTCAGAAAATTATGATATACTAGAATGTAGCAAAAATTTAGAAATGGACGTGAAATAATAGCATGGCACAGTTGTATTATCGTTATGGGACCATGAACTCTGGCAAGACGATTGAGATTCTCAAGGTAGCCTATAACTATGAGGAGCAAGGAAAAGGAGTTGTGATTATGACTTCAGCTCTGGATACACGTGACGGTGTTGGCTATGTATCCAGCCGGATTGGTATGAAACGCCCAGCTCTTGCGATTGAAGATGATACAGATATCTATGGCTTAATCCGAGATTTGGAAGTCAAACCCTACTGTGTCTTGGTAGATGAGGCCCAGTTTCTCAAGCGTCACCATGTTTACGACCTAGCTCGTGTTGTGGACGAGTTAGACATACCTGTCATGGCTTTTGGTTTGAAAAATGACTTTCGTAATGAACTGTTCGAAGGCTCCAAATATCTCTTGCTTTTAGCAGACAAGATTGACGAAATCAAGACCATTTGTCAGTATTGCAAGAAAAAGGCGACTATGGTATTGCGAACTCAAGATGGTGTGCCAGTCTATGATGGCGAACAAATTCAGATTGGAGGTAATGAAACCTATATCTCGGTTTGCCGTAAACATTATTTTGCGCCAATGATAACATCTAACCAGGAGAACAACTATGACAATTGAACTGAGAGATGTTACAATGGAAAATTATTTTGATGTTTTGAATTTGGATGTCAAGGAATATCAAAAACAATTCATTGCAACCAATGCAATTAGTTTAGCTGAAGTATATGTCTACACTAAAAATGGAGATTTTGTAGCTCCATTGGCAGTTTATGATAATAATGCAATTATAGGTTTTGTGATGATAGCTTATGATAAAAAGATCGGAATTAGTAGTGGAAATTATTTACTATTTCGTTTTATGATTGATAAGAATTTTCAAAATCAAGGATATTTTAAACCAATTATGGATAAAGTGCTAGACTATGTTCGAACAGCGCCAGCAGGTTTAGGCAATAAACTTTGGTTGTCTCTTATGAGCCAGAAAATGAACATGCAAGATCTTGTTACCTCAGTTATGGATTTAAAGAAACTGGGGAAATATTTGAGAACGAAGTAGTAGCAATCTATGATTTAACAATTGAGGAATAAGGAGAAAAAATGAACATCTATGATCAACTACAAGCTGTAGAAGACCGATATGAAGAATTAGGAGAATTGCTGAGTGACCCTGATGTCGTTTCAGACACCAAACGTTTCATGGAGCTTTCAAAAGAAGAGGCTTCAACTCGTGACACAGTAACAGCCTACCGTGACTACAAACAAGTCCTTCAAAACATCGTCGATGCTGAAGAAATGATTAAAGAATCAGGCGGAGATGCGGACTTGGAGGAAATGGCCAAGCAAGAGCTGAAAGATGCCAAGGCTGAAAAAGAAGAATACGAAGAAAAACTCAAAATCTTGCTCCTTCCAAAGGATCCAAACGATGATAAGAACATCATCCTTGAAATCCGTGGAGCTGCTGGTGGAGACGAAGCAGCGCTCTTCGCTGGGGATTTGTTAACTATGTACCAAAAGTACGCTGAAGCCCAAGGCTGGCGCTTTGAAGTCATGGAAGCCTCTATGAATGGTGTGGGTGGTTTCAAGGAAGTGGTTGCCATGGTTTCGGGTCAATCTGTATACTCTAAACTCAAGTACGAATCAGGTGCCCACCGTGTTCAACGTGTCCCTGTAACAGAGAGCCAAGGCCGTGTACACACTTCGACAGCGACAGTGCTTGTCATGCCTGAAGTGGAAGAAGTTGAATACGATATTGATCCAAAAGATCTTCGTGTTGATATCTACCACGCATCTGGTGCTGGTGGTCAGAACGTCAATAAGGTTGCGACTGCCGTGCGTATCGTTCACTTGCCAACCAATATCAAGGTTGAGATGCAGGAAGAACGTACCCAGCAGAAAAACCGTGAGAAGGCTATGAAGATTATCCGTGCGCGTGTTGCTGACCATTTTGCTCAGATTGCTCAAGATGAACAAGACGCCGAGCGTAAGTCTACTATCGGAACTGGTGACCGTT
>CAJZDE010000036.1:0-9270 GCA_915063165.1 uncultured Streptococcus sp. | reverse complement strand
CCATGGAAATAGACTCAAACCCGAGAAATCCAAAGAACATCAAAGATGCACCCGCCATAATCCCAGTACTTCCACCATATAGTTGACCAAAACCAAAGGGAGCAAAATTTGACCAATTTTCTGGCTTGATGTACCAGATACCAACTAGGATAAATAAGGCGAGAGCTGAGAATTTCAAGACCACTAAAAGCGAATTAAAGCGTAAGGCTGCCTTGGAATTTAATAAAACCAATCCTGTTACCAATGTTAGTACTAAAATAGGCAGAAGATCAATATAGGTTCCTTGTCCAGGATTAAAGGTTCCATTCAAGGATTGGGGCATGGAGATACCATAATTACTGAGCAATCCCTTAAAGTAAGCTGCCCAGCCAGACGCCACACCTGAAACAGCCGTCATGAATTCCATGATGGTCAGCCAGCCAGCAATCCAGGCTGGCAATTCTCCTAAAATCGCATAGAGGTAACTATAAGCACCACCAGTAGCAGGCACACGAGAGGCAAATTCTGCGAAAAAGAGAGCTGAAAGAGAAACACACAGGGCAGAAATCACAATGGAAATCACTAGTGATGGACCAGCTAGGGTAGCCGCTGCTGTACCTGTAATGGTGAAAATCCCCGTTCCCACCATAGCACCGATTCCTAATAGAATCAAATCCCACAATTTCAAATGGCGATGCATCTCTGTCTGTCTCAGACTAACATCCTTGGTTCTAAAAATATTCATACTTTATCTCCACTAAATGTAATTGTTTTATTTTACCATATAAAAGCATTTTTGTGAATATTTATTAGGTTCTTTTTTGAAAAAAATTCTGAACAGAAAGGATTCCTGTTCAGAATTTGCATTTTTACCCACTGATTCTTTCAATTTGTTACTCATCAAGCGAGTAGGCTCAACAGTATACTCCATTGAAAGTTTTTTAAGGATTTGGGATTTTTTAAACTTCAAAGTAAGGGAACGGACGGTCACTATCTAAAGGACGATTTGGAACTTCTTGTTCCAAAATAGCGCGCCAACCAGATACCAATTCTTCAAAAGTCAGTTGTGCTTCTGGAGAAGCTGTTGTCAGCTTCCGACCAAACCAAGCCATGGTTGCAGTTTCAAACTGAAGCATAGCGTACTGGATTACTGGTACATTTGCCTCTTCATAATTTTCATTTACTGCACGCGCTACTTCTGCCGCTTGTGGAAGGAGTTGATTGCTGATTTTATCGACAACAGTCGCATCCATCTCTCTCCACGAAAGGAGCTGACCGTTTATTTGATAAAAGAGCTCAAAAGTTTCTTGGTTTTCTTTGAAATTTGCAAGAACAAAAGCACGTTCTACCAACTCAGGACCACCAGCAGCTTTTACAGCGTTTATCAAGAGGTTTTGTTCTATTTGTCTCCAATAGTCATCTGCTTCTTCTGCTAGATCATTTGTAAACGGTGGAACAATTTCCTCGGCAGGAATTTCACCTTTATTCGCTTTTTCAACATTACCAAATAATTTTTTTAAGAATCCCATTTGCTTCTCCTTTTTCTGTTATCCGACCGAACCTTCCATTTCATAGCTAATCAAGCGGTTCAGCTCAACTGCGTATTCCATTGGAAGTTCTTTAGTGAAGGGTTCGACAAATCCCATAACGATCATCTCGGTTGCCTCAGATTCTGACAAACCACGACTCATGAGGTAGTAGAGTTGTTCTTCTGAAATCTTGGATACCTTGGCTTCGTGCTCCAAAGCAACTTGCGAGTTGTGGATTTCATTAAATGGAATCGTATCTGACGCTGACAAGTCATCCATGATAATGGTATCACACTCGATGTGAGAAACAGATTTCTTAGAGTTCTTGTTGAAGGTTACTTGTCCACGGTAGTCCACTTTTCCACCGCCTTTAGCGATAGACTTAGACACGATAGACGAGCTTGTATGTGGAGCGTTGTGGATCATCTTAGCACCCGTATCTTGGTGTTGCCCAGCATTGGCAAAGGCGATCGAAAGCATGGTACCACGCGCTCCTTCTCCATCTAGGTAAACAGATGGGTATTTCATGGTTGTTTTGGCACCCAAGTTCCCATCAATCCACTCAACAGTCGCATCTTTCAAAGCTTTGGCACGTTTTGTTACCAAGTTATAGACATTATCAGACCAGTTTTGGATGGTTGTATAACGCATATAAGCTCCGTCCAAAGCGAAAATTTCTACAATGGCAGCGTGCAAGCTGTTGCTTGAATATGTTGGTGCTGTACATCCTTCTACGTAATGGACGCTTGCTCCCTCATCAACGATAATCAAGGTACGTTCGAACTGACCTGTATTTTCGTTATTGATACGGAAGTAAGTTTGAAGCGGAATATCCACTTTCACCCCTTTTGGTACGTAGATAAAAGTTCCACCTGACCATACTGCCGAGTTAAGGGCTGCCAACTTGTTGTCTGTTGGCGGTACCAACTTCGCAAAGTATTGTTTAAACAAGTCTGGGTATTCCTTGAGGGCAGAATCTGTATCTGTAAAGATAATCCCCAATTTCTGGAACTCTTCCTTCATATTGTGGTAAACCACTTCTGACTCGTACTGGGCAGAGGCACCGGCTAGATAAGCACGCTCAGCTTCTGGAATCCCGATACGCTCAAAGGTTTCTTTAATCTTTTCAGGAACGTCATCCCATGAACGAGCTGGTTTATCAGATGGTTTTTGGTAATAAATCAGGTCATCAAAGTCAATCTCTGACAAGTCTGCTCCCCAGGTTTGCATAGGCATTTTTTTGAAGGTTTCATAAGACTTCAAACGGAATTCTAACATCCACTCAGGTTCTCCCTTAGCAGCTGATAATTCGCGAATGACTTCTTCGTTCAATCCTTTTCCTGTCGATAGGACAGGCTCTACATCGTCATGGAAACCAAATTTATATTCACCAAGGTCAATTGGTTTTGGTTCTACTCTTTCTTCAGCCATAATATCCTTTCTTTCATTCTTCATTTCTACTGATTCATAAGACAAAAGAAACTTGTCTTACTTGTTATCTTGATTTTCAATTGTTTTCTTAAGGGCATTCCAAGCTAGGGTTGCACACTTGATTCGTTGTGGGAATTTGGCAACACCTGACAAGAAGGCACCATCCCCAAGTTGGTCTTGGCGGTCATCCTTTTGCCCTTGAACCATTTCAGAAAAAATAGTCGCAAGTTCTAAAATTTCTTGTTTGGTTTTTCCTAAAACGGCATCTGTCATCATACTAGCAGAGGCAGTTGAAATCGTGCATCCTGAATTTAGAAAAGCAATATCTTCCAAACGGTCCTCTGCATCAAACTTGACAGATAAGTTGATGACATCCCCACAGGTTGGATTATTGAGGCTGATTTGCTCAGCGTCTTCTAACTTTCCTTGGTGATGTGGATTTTTCGAATGGTCTGCTACCACTGCCATATAAAGGCTATCTAGTTTAGAAAGTGCCATTGAAAAACTCCTTTGTCTTTTGTAGGGCATCGACTAGTTTGTCGCAATCTGCCTTGGTATTGTAGATATAAAAACTTGCACGAGCTGTTGCTGGGACTTCCAAATATTGGAGCAAAGGTTGGGCACAATGATGACCCGCACGAACGGCTACTCCTTCATAATCAAGAGCTGTTGCAAGATCATGGGGATGAAGATCACCTAAGTTAAAGGCGATGACTCCTGAACGTTGAGCCAAATTCTGTGAACCATAAATAGTCAGTCCTTCAATTGCCTGAAGTTTTGGATAGACGTATGCAATCAATTCTTGTTCATGGGCTTCAATGGCATCCATACCAATCTTTTCCAGATAATCCACTGCTGCAGCAAGCCCAATTGCACCAGCCATGTTAGGAGTTCCAGCCTCGAATTTCCAAGGCAATTCCTTCCAACTAGCAGATTGCTCGTAGACAAAATCAATCATCTCGCCGCCAAATTCTACTGGAGACATTTGATTGAGATATTTTTCCTTGCCATAAAGAACACCGATACCAGTCGGACCAGCCATCTTGTGACCTGAAAAGGCAAAGAAGTCCACATCCAAGTCCTGGACATCAATCTTCATATGTGGTGTAGACTGAGCACCATCCACCACCATGATAGCTCCAACTTGGTGGGCTAATTGGGTGATTTCTTTAATCGGATTGACCACACCAAGAACATTTGAGGCATGAGCTAGGGAGACAAATTTGACCCTATCAGTCAATTTAAATCGCAAGTCATCCATATCCAAGGCTCCATCCTTAAGATAGACATAGACCAGCTCTGCTCCAGTCTTGCGACAGGCCTCCTGCCAAGGAATGATATTGGAATGGTGTTCCATGACAGAAATCAATACCTGGTCTCCCTCAGTCAGGATTTCCTCAGCGAAGCATGCCACCCAGTTAAGGCTGGTTGTCGTTCCTCTGGTGAAGAGAACTTCCTTTGTAGAGCCTGCATGGATAAACTTACGAATGGTTTCACGAGCAGCTTCATAGGATGCTGTTGCTCGCTCAGCCAAGGTATGGACCCCACGGTGAACATTGGCATTGTCCTGCTTATAGTAGCGGTTGATTGTTTCCAGAACTGCTAGTGGTTTTTGTGTCGTCGCAGCATTGTCCAGATAGACCAGAGGTTCATCATTGACAATCTGGTCTAAAATTGGAAAATCCTTGCGAATCGCTTCTACATCTAACATAGGCTTCCCCTTAGCGTTTTGACAATTTTTCTTCGATCGTTGCAATCATTTCGTCACGAACTTCTTTGACTGGAATCTCAACGATAACAGATCCAAGGAAACCACGAACAACCAAACGCTCAGCAGTCGCCTTATCCAAGCCACGGCTCATGAGGTAGTACATGTCTTCTGGATCTACTTGTCCGATAGAAGCCGCGTGACCTGCAGTAACGTCATTTTCATCAATCAAAAGAATTGGGTTGGCATCTGAACGTGCTTGGTCTGAAAGCATAAGAACACGACTCTCTTGCTGCGCATCTGCTCCCTTGGCACCCTTGATAATGTGGCCAATACCATTGAAGGTCAAGGTTGCTTTTTCAAGGATAACCCCATGTTGGAGGATATTTCCGATTGAGTTGCAACCATAGTTAGTCACTCGAGTGTCAATCCCTTGCACCTGACGACCACTTGAAAGAGCTACGACTTTAAGGTCAGCATGGCTACCATTTCCAATCAAGTCGCTATCAAAGTCCGCAACGACATTTCCTTCGTTCATGACACCAATTGCCCAGTCAATGCTTGCATCGTTGCCTAGTTTACCACGACGGCTAATATAAGCAGTGACATTTTCACCTAAACGGTCAATAGCTGCAAATTTCACTTGCGCACCAGAACGAGCAATCACTTCAACTGTGATATTGGCAGTTGCTTTTGCACTACCTTCGCCACGTGATTCTAAACGCTCCAGATAACTAATCTTAGAATTTTTACCAGCGATGATAAGGATATGCTTGTTAAATGGCACATCGCTATCGCTGTCTTGGTAGAAAATTCCTTCGATTGGCTCTGTAATCTCAACATTATCTGGAATATAAAGAACAGCACCACTGTTAAAGTAAGCTGTATGGTAAGCTGCCAACTTGTCATCGTCATACTTAACAGATGACATGAAGAATTCCTCGATAAGTTCTGGAATTTCTTCTAAAGCTGAGTGGAAGTCTGTAAAGACTACTCCTTGTTCAGCCAATTCAACTGGAGTTTGTTCAAAAACAGTTTGCGTTCCTACTTGCACCAACTTCAAGTGATTATCTAAAGCTGTGAAATCTGGAACATTTGCTGATGGCTCACTTTCTGTGATGTTTCCATCTCCCAGATTCCAACGGTGAAATTTGACACGCTCAATGACTGGTAATTCCAAACTCTCAATCTTATCAAAAGCTTTTTGACGGAGGTCAGCCAACCAGCTTGGTTCAGCGTGCATTTCTGAAAAAAGTTTAATATTCTCTTTAGTCATTTACTTCTCCTAAAAGATACGAGGGAATTACAATTCTTCCTTGTAGTCGTAGCCAAGTTCTTCAGCCAGTTTTGCGTATCCTTCACGTTCCAAACGGGCAGCCAATTCTGGACCACCAGAAAGGACCACACGACCTTCCATCATCACGTGTACCACGTCTGGCGTGATATAGTTCAAAAGACGTTGGTAGTGAGTGATAATCATAGCACCAAATCCCTCGCCACGCATAGCATTGACACCTTTCGATACAACTTTAAGGGCGTCAATATCAAGACCTGAGTCAATCTCATCCAAAAGGGCAAAAGTTGGTTCCAACATCAAGAGTTGAAGAATTTCATTACGTTTTTTCTCACCACCAGAGAAACCTTCGTTGAGGTAACGCTCTGCCATTTCTTCTTTCATGTTGAGCAATTCCATTTTCTCGTCTAGTTTAGTGATGAACTCACGAACTGAAATCTTTTCATCATCTTCTTTACCAGCATTCATAGCTGCACGAAGAAATTCTGCGTTGGTAATTCCAGGGATTTCAGATGGGTATTGCATAGCAAGGAAAAGTCCCATACGCGCACGCTCGTCCACTTCCAACTCAAGGATATTTACGCCATCAAACAAGACCTCACCTTTAGTAACCTCATAGTTAGGGTTTCCCATGATAGCTGCAGAAAGAGTCGATTTACCAGTACCATTTGGTCCCATGATAGCGGCGATTTCTCCTGTTTTCAGAGTCAGATTGACCCCTTTCAAAATTTCTTTTCCTTCAATCTCAACGTGAAGATCTTTGATCTCTAATACTGACATGATAGTTCCTTTCTTTTTCTGGCCTACTTCCTTTATCCTTAGCGAAATCACTTACATTTCTCTAAAAAATACAAGAAAAGGTCCATAAATATACTCTACTAGTATAACAAAAAAAAGCCTAAAAGGCTTTGATTTTGTTTAGAAGCTAGTGACTAATCCTTGCGGTTTAGGTGCTGATCAATGGCATCTACTATTTTCCCCATTACATAACTTAACCTAAAATTTCGAAAAAGTAGAATGGCCCAAAAGGCTGCCATAAAATAGCGACCCGTCATCCAAGCTTCATTGAAAAAATAAGTCTCAGCAGCAGTAAATAGTGCTATCACGATAAATTGTTGTCTAGTCATAGGATTATTGTACCATGAAATCCACTTTTAGTCTTCTTTGACCATGACTTTATCAGCCAGAAATTCAAATCCCTCTGGAATAAGACTTTCTTCTTCTACCTCTTGATCTACTTGAGAAGACTTGTTTTTAGCTGAAAATGCTGCACGAACCTCTTTCCATTCCTCAAGGGAAATTGCCAGGATTTCAGGTGAAAATCCAGCCGCTTGGCTGAGAATATTGCCAAACATGGTATTAAGGTTATCACGTTTCATGGTTTGACCAGCATTGAAATTAGACTCAAAGGCTAAAATAGCATGGTGTTCATTGGCCGCAACTGGTTGAGAACCTACCAGAAGAGCCTTGTCAGGTCCAGCTAAACTTTCAATCACTTCCCCCCATGCATTCTGGAGGCGAATCAAGTTTTGTCGTGCCAAATCAGGGTTTTCGACAGCTTCTTGCAGGATAGCATGAACTTTGTTGCGATCTACTCGATAGACTGTCTTGGAAGTGGCTGGACGGCTAGGGACTGGCACCGCTTGTTTAGGAGCTGTGCCAACATTGGCAAGCTCTTGTTTGAGACGGGTGACTTCCTGTCTCAGTGCAGCAATTTCACTTTCAAGAACTCCTGGAATCGAAGATTCAGGCTTGATTTCCGCTAAACGGATGGTCATCATCTCAGTGTAAATCTTAGGTTGCAGGCTTGCTTTCATATCTGCCAAGCTCACAGTCGCTATTCGAATCATTTCAAAGAGGCTTTCCTGAGATAAAGCTAGATTGTCCATAAAAACTGGACTATGATGAGTATTTTCGCCACCCGTCTGGACGACCAGTAAATCACGCAAATACTGCAAGAGATCCGTCACAAAACGAGTCATGCTCTTACCATTTTCAAATAAAAGATTTAAAGAATCAAGTGCTTTTGGGACATCCTGCTGGGACAAGGCGGCCACATAGTCATCTAGAGCTGAAAGACTAATAGTGCCTGTAATCTCCTCAGAGATAGCTGTGGTTAAAGCATTCCCTTGCGTCAAACTCAAGGCTTGGTCCAGAATAGACAAGGCATCCCGCATTCCACCTTCAGCTCGTCTAGCAATGATTTCTACAGCATCTGGTTCAGAACTGATATTTTCTTTTTCTAAAATATGATGAATATGTGCCGTGATATCTTGCGTTCTAATCGATTTAAACTCAAAACGTTGGACACGCGATAAAATAGTTGCTGGAATCTTGTGCAATTCAGTAGTCGCCAAGATAAAGACAACGTTCTGGGTTGGTTCTTCTAGGGTCTTCAAAAGCGCATTAAAGGCTCCTGTAGACAACATATGAACCTCGTCTATGATATAGACCTTATAACGTGCCAAACTAGGTGCATAGGTGGATTTATCACGAATTTCTCGGATTTCATCAACTCCGTTATTCGAAGCCGCATCCATTTCGATAACATCTTCTAGGCTACCTTCTGTCACTGCTTGGCAGATATAACAGTTATTACATGGTTCTCCGTCCACTTGGTTCGGACAGTTCATAGCCTTGGCAAAAATCTTGGCTACACTGGTCTTCCCAGTCCCACGAGGGCCTGAGAAAAGATAAGCGTGACTAATCTTTTCCTGCTCAACCGCTTGTTTTAGGGTTTTAGCCACAACCTCTTGTCCAACCAATTGTGAAAAAGTTTGACTTCTATATTTTCGATAAAGTGCTTGATACATTAGGCTTTCTCCTCAAACATCGTAAAGTCCCATTCTGTCTTCTCAAGCAAAATAGCGACAAATTGTTCCAAGTAATCACGGTCAATGGCATTGTAATCATCAATAAGTGAAGAATCTAGGTCTAAGACACCCAGCAATTGACCATTCTTGAGCATGGGAACCACGATTTCACTCTTGGCCATACTATCACAAGAAATGTAGTTTGTATAGGTGCTCACATCGCCAACTAAAACAGTCTCTTGAAACTCAGCAGCTTCTCCACAAACGCCTTTCCCAAGCGGAATGCGAATACAAGAAACACCACCCTGAAAAGGCCCTAAAATCAACTCGCTACCATCAAACAGATAAAAACCTGCAAATACAGTATTGGGGAAGCGCGATTTTAGGAGAGCACTAGCATTCGAAAGATTGGCAAGAACATTGCTCTCACCTTCAAGTAAATAAGAAAGTTCCTCATTTAACAATTGATATTGTGATTGTTTTTCTGAATCTAACATAGAACTATTATATCAAAAA
>CAJZDE010000035.1:0-9431 GCA_915063165.1 uncultured Streptococcus sp. | reverse complement strand
GGAAAAGGAAATAAGGAGTGGTAAGATGGTTTCAATCCAAATGGAAGGAGAAAGGTATGGCAAGTAAAAGAGATCTAGTCTTTAGAGCGATTCGAGGCGATGAAGTGGAAAGAGTTCCTGTCGGATTTTGGTTTCATTTTGTAACACTCGAAGAAAAGGGGCAGGGATTAAACAATCCACGTATCTTTCAAAAAAGTGTTGACGGGCATCGCAACTATGTGGAAAGGATTCGCCCTGATTTTGTCAAAATTATGAGCGACGGTTTTTTCCTTTATCCAAGTAATGTCTATAGTCCTAAGATTACAAGCATTCAGGAGCTGACTTCTATTGAATCGATTGGTGAGGAACACCCATGGATTCAGCAACAGGTGGAAGTGGTACAAGCGATTCGAGAGACCTTTACCGAAGAGATTGCTTCTTTCTACAATATCTTTTCACCGATCTCCTATCTCAAGCGCTGGTTCCGTACAGAAACTTCTCGAGGAGATAAGGAAGTGGCTGATCTATTGCTTGAAAATCCTGAGCAATTTAGAGCTATTCTAGATGTGATTGCAGGAGATATTGCTTCCCTAACTCAGAAAATCATCCAGCAAGGCGGTGTCGACGGGATTTACCTCAGCACCCAGGAAATTCAAGATGAGCGCATCACACCAGCACTCTACCAAACCTATATCGAACCGAGCAATATAGCGATCTTGGAGGCGGCCAATCAGGTTGGTGGGACCAATATCCTCCATATCTGTGGTTTTGAAGGTGCGAGCAATGATGTGACGATATTTAAGGACTATCCAGCGCAAGTTGTCAACTGGGCGACCCACCATGAGGATGTTAGTTTGATACAGGGTCAGGAGTTGTTTCGAGGCAAGGCCGTTTTAGGTGGATTTGAAAATGGCAAGAAAAGTTTGCTTTATCAAGGTTCCAAGGTGGAATTGCAAGATGAAACAAGGCGGTTACTGGCTGAAGCTGGTAGTAAAGGCGTTCTTCTGGGAGCTGACTGTACTGTTCCAGATGACTTTGACTTAGAGAGGTTAGACTGGATTCGGCAGGCAGCTGTTCTCTAAAAGGAGGAGTTATGAAAAGTAAAAGATGGGGCATCTTCATTGCAGTTGTCGGTTTGCTGGCTTTGGTTGCCATAAGCGTCGTAAAAAATGGGCATTGTAAAAATGGAGAGAGATGTCGTGGAGTTCAGGATTTTTCCAAGTCCAGTCTCCCCTTTCTACGCTCGAATGATATCGCAAGCAGTTTATTAGTTGAAAAAGTAAGAAATGGAGAATAAGAATGTCAGAAAAAAAAGAATGGGTTTTAAAAGCATTTAAAGGTGAAAAGGTTGATCGTGTGCCAGTTGGCTTTTGGCACCATTTCACATCCGAAGACGAATGGCTACACGGTTTTTCAAATCCAGTCATTATCGAGAAGAATATTGAGGGCCATAAGCGCTTTATCCGAGAAGTTCAGCCGGACTTTATCAAACTCATGAGTGATGGCTACTTTGCTTATCCAAATCCAGCGATTGCCAAAGGAAAATCACTTCAAGAATTGGCGACCATTCAACCACTCGGACCAGATCATGCTTGGATAAAAGAGCAGGTTGACTTGGTTAAGAAAATCAAGCAAGAGTTTACAGAAGATATCGTTGCGATTTACAATATTTTTGCTCCTGTGACCTATCTCAAGTGGCTACTGGGGGAAGTGTCTGGTGGGGATGACCTTATTGCAGATTTTTTGGTGGAAGATCCTGAAGCTCTGAAGAAGGTGTTGGATGTGATTGCAGAAGATATTGCTAGTCTCAGCCGAGCTGTCATCAAAGAGGCTGGTGCTGACGGAATCTACCTCAGCGTGCAAAGTATCCAAGATCAACGAGTGTCGGCAGCAGATTATCAAGCCGTCATTGCACCTAGCGAGATAACGGTTCTGGAAGCAGCTAGTGCTGTTGGTGGCGTCACTGTCCTTCATATCTGTGGCTACGAGGGAGCGCGAAATGATATTCACCTTTTTGCAGACTATCCAGCCCAAGTCTTTAACTGGGCTGTAGGACCAGAGGGAATCACTCTCAAGGAAGGTCGTGAGATTTTCAAGGGACGTACGGTTCTTGGAGGATTCGAAAATGGTAAGACAGGCTTGCTGTATACTGGTAGCAAGGATGCCATTCAGGCTGAGGCAAAGAAACTAGTTGCAGAAGCTGGGGAACAGGGCTTGATACTTGGGGCAGATTGTACCATTCCAAGTGATATCGCAGTTGAACGTATCCAGTGGGTGAGAGAAGCGCTTGAAAACTAAAGGAGAGAAAGATGAGTAAAAAAGCATGGATTATCGGTGGTGTAGCAGTTGTTGCAGTAATTGGGGCGACGATTATCGGGAGAAGTTTAGCTGGCGCTCCAGCCAAGGAGGGAGAAACGGCTTCGTCTGCTGAAGTCATAACCTTGAAGGTTGCCCATACACAAAACTACGTACCTTATGACTTTGTCAATGAAAAAGGGGAATCAGATGGTTATGAAGTAGCTGTTTTGAAGGCTGTTGATGAGAAGTTGGCAAACTATAAATTTGAATATACGGGTACCAGTGATGACGACCTCTTGATTGGTCTGGAATCAGGCAAGTATGACATCGGAACTAAGGGAGCTTGGTACACAGACGAACGAGCTAAAAAGTTTGTCATTCCATCTGAACCAGTCGGAGCGAGCATCATCGGATTTACTGTCAGAAAAGAAGATGAACAGAAATACAAAACCATTGATGACTTTGCTAAGAATAAAGGGAAATTGGTTCCCATCTCTCCACAGAATGCTCAATGGAATGTTATCACCAGCTACAATGAAAAACATCAGGATGCACCGATTGAGCTAACAGCAGCTGAATCCTTTAAAGTTGCAGATGCCTATGCCTGGGTCTTAGAAGGACGTTATGACGCCTTCTTTGATATCAAACTGTCCTTTGAAAAAGCAGTTACCGCAGAAGATGGCCCTTACCACCAATATGCGGATAAACTCAGCTGGTTCCCATATAAAGGCATTCCAACTTATCCCTTGATTCACCGTGATGAAAAGGGTGAGAAATTCGCTAAAGAATACGAAAAAGCAATCAAAGAGTTGAAAGAAGATGGCACGCTTGCTAAGCTATCTCAGCAATATTTTAAAGAAGATGTCTTTAGTTACGTAGACAAAGACTAGACCAGAAATTCCAAGACTAGAAAGGGTTTTGCATGGTTTCTTATGATTTTTCCAAGGTCTTTCAGTTTTTGCCGACCTTATGGCAGGCACTTCCTATGACCTTGTTCATTCTCTTTTTTACCACTCTTCTTGGTTCCCTTTTTGGAGGTCTTTTGACCTGGGCGCAAGTAGGAGAAGACAAGAGTTTTACAGCGATTTCCAAAGGCTATATCTTTACCCTACGTTGTACACCGCCGATTGTCTTGCTTTTTCTAGTCTTTTATGGCTTGCCAGAATTTCTGAAATGGTGGCTTGGTTTGGATATCAACAACTGGTCTAAAACTATTTTTGTTCTCCTGACGATGATTCTCTTGTTTGCGGCTATTGTTGCCGAGGTCTTCAAGGCGGCCTATCAAGCTATTCCAAAGGGGCAGACAGAGGCCGGGCTTAGTATTGGTTTGACTCCAAGTCAGACTTTTTGGAGAATCATTTTTCCCCAAGCTTTTCAAGTTGCTCTTCCCAATATAACGACCGCTATTCTCAATCTCATGCGGGATGCTGCCTTGGCCTATACGATTGGTTTTGTTGATGTTATGGGGGCGGGGAATCTCTTGATCAGTCGCAATTTAGGGAACTACTCGCTGGAAACCTATACGGCAGTTGCGCTTCTTTACTGGGGGATTGCCTTGGTTATTTCTAGCTTGAGTCGTTTGCTTGAGAAGTCTTTGGAGACAAAAGGGAGGTAAGAAATGGATATAGACTATATTGTAAAGACCTTTCTGGAGACCTTGAAGGGTGTGCCAATCACCTTGATTATCATGATTGTGGCTATGGTCTTAAGTTTTTTACCGGCTCTATTTTTAGCCTTGGGGCAGATTTACAAGGTTCGAGGGGTGAGGAGTTTTTCTCTGGTCTATCTGGCCTTTATCCGAGCGACTCCTCCGATTTTATTGATTCTCTTCTTTTATAGTTTGTTTCCAAGTTTGCTGAATCAATTTCTCAAAAGCATAGGAAGTGACTTTGATATTTTCAAGCTTGATCCTCTCTACTATGCCTTTATCATTTATAGTTTGATGACAGTCGGGAGTTTATCGGAGATTTTGCGTTCAGCTATCTTGACGGTGGACAAGGGACAACTAGAGGCGGCTCATGCGATTGGGCTGACTACGACTCAGGCCTATCTAAGGATTGTTTTTCCTCAAGCCCTGCGCTCAGCCTTGCCTAACTTGGCCAATCTGGTGATCAATATCGTCAAAGGGACCTCCTTGGTCTTTGTCATGACCATCAAGGATATCACTGCTATTGCTCGTGTGGAGGCGTCCTACGGCTACCAGTATTTTGAGTCTTATTTTGTGATCTTTTTGCAGTATATTTTGATCTGTGGTTTGATTCAGTGGGGCTTCTCCCTACTGGAGAAAGGCTATGTGAAAAAAGAAAAGAGAGCAAAAACATCTAGCGCGCGTTTTGTATAGGAGGACAGGATGTTACAAGTAGAACATATCGCAAAAACATTTGGAGAGAGACAGGTCTTGGAGGATGTCAATCTCCAGGTCAACCAAGGGGATGTAGTCGTTATCTTAGGACCATCGGGTTCGGGGAAAACGACCTTTCTCCGTTGTCTCAACCACTTAGAAAAAGCTGACAGTGGCCGTTTGACCTTGGCAGGAAAGACCTATGACTTAGCCAAATTAAGCAAGAAAGACATTCTAGAAATTCGCCAAAAAACAGCCTTTGTTTTTCAACACTACAATCTTTTTGCAAACAAAACTGCTCTGGAAAATATTCTAGAAGGCCTAATCGTCGCTCGTAAAGTTCCCAAGGAAGAAGCGCTCAAACGTGCAGAATCTGCCTTGGGGAAAGTTGGTTTACTGGCCTACAAAGACTACTACCCTTCACAACTATCTGGAGGGCAACAACAACGAATAGGAATTGCGCGTGCTATTGCCGTCAAGCCGGAGGTCATTTTGCTAGATGAACCAACATCTGCACTAGACCCTGAGTTGGTTGGAGATGTTTTGGATGTTCTGAAACAGTTGGCGGGAGAAGGTGTGACCATGGTGGTTGTCACGCATGAGATGGGATTTGCTAGGGATGTCGCTAACCACGTTATTTTTATGGACGGAGGCCGTATCGTAGAGGAGAATAATCCCCACGATTTCTTTAGTCGTCCACAAGAAGAACGAACCAAGCAGTTCTTGGCTCGTATCTTATCTGACGCTAGCTATAGTGTAGAATATATGATTTGATAGATAAGTGTATCATAAAAACAACACCCCATGACTAGAAGATTCTTCTAACCATGGGGTGTTTTTCTATAGGAGGGCTAGGTTATATTCTTTGAAAATCTCTTCAAACCAGGTCAGCTTTGCCTTATCAACAAGCTCAAAGCTGTGCTTTGAGCAGCCTGTGGCTAACTTCCTAGTTTACTCTGTGATTTTCGTTGAGTATTATTTCTTTTTCTTGTTTTTCATCAACCATCCAAGTCCGAGAAGGGCAAGGATGCTGAATCCAGCAAGGGCAAGGAGGGATTTGCTCTCAGTTCCTGTGTTTGGAAGGATGTTCTGAGAGTGAGCCTCTGCAGCAGTTTCTTGAGTTTCAGGATTGGCGGCTAGGTTTTGAGCTTGACCTTGTTCTGGTTCAACGTCCAGGCTAGAAAGATCAAATTCTGGTTTTTCTTCCACAGCTGGAGCGACAATGGCACCACCTTGAGACAAGCGGAGAACGACAGCAGTGAGAGCGTTCAATTTCAAGCCTTTTTCAGTCCATTCGAGACCTTGAGGTTTAGCGATTCCTACTGGTCCGGCTTGATTTTCATCTGCCAGGACTTCAGCCTTTCTCAAGTGAGCAAAAGCAGTTCCTAGAGTAAATTCACGAGCCTTATCATCCGCATTGACAAAGACAGCGTAGACATCACCGTTTGGAGCAGTAATTTGGTAGCCGATGACTACGTCTTCTTTTTCAACGCCATTTTGTCCTGGGACAGTAATGAGGTGGACGCGCTCCTTGATATCTTGCAGACTCTTGAGTCGGAAAGCGTCTGTAGATTGACGAAGAGCAATCAATCCTTTCATGTAGTCACGGCTCTTGACATTTTCAGGATATGCTTTGCCATCAGTTGCTTTGGTCCAATCAAACTTGTTGACAGCATCACTAGAGTCGTAAGAGTCATGGATAAAGTAAGGATAGACAAATGGCTTGCCGTCTTTGTCACGCAACAAGTGAGACTTGTTTGGAACCTTATCTTCAGGAACAGGAGTCTTGTAGGCTGGATCAAGGAATTGTTTGGTACGTCCATATTCCTGACCAGAGTGGATAAACGGAGTTCCTTGAGCAGTCAAGACCATGAGGTTTCCAAGTCGCAAACGGCGATGGATTTCAGCATAGTTCTCAGCCTTGCTTGGGTCTTTTTTGATAGACTGGGCAATGATATCAAAGAGGGTCAAGTTATCATGGGCTGCGATATACTGGATAACATCTCCAGGGTTGTCTGCTTCAAAGTTGGTTGGTTGGGCAATGAGATTTTTAAAGATGGTATTGATATCGCGTTTGCCACCTGTGATAAAGGCAGGTTGACCTTCGTTTGGATAGCCAGACTTGAGGTTGTTGCGGATGTCGTCTGAAAAGACAGCGACAGTATCTGTTTTCTTCATCCAATCTTGGTCAGCAGGTTGTACAGGCGTATTTTCATCACCAGTATAGGTTCTCCAGCCTTCACCTAGCATGATAAGATTTGGATTGAGGGCGCGCGCAGCCTTGTAAGCTTCTTCGATTGAAGCCGCATCGTGGTCACCCATCATATCAAAGCGGAAACCATCTACTTTGTAGGTTTCAACCAGATACTTGATGGAGTCTACCAAGACACGTTTAGACATGTAGTGGGTAGTTCCCAAACGGCCGCCTCCGAAGCTAGTACGTGGAGTTCCGTCTGCATCCATAAAGTGATAGTAGTTTGGCTCAATATCTTCAAAAATATCAACATTTGCAGTATGGTTGTAGACCACGTCCAGGATAGCCCCCATGCCACGTTTGTGGATTTCGTTGATGAGATTTTTGAATTCTGCGATACGTTTTTCTGGATCCTTAGGATCGCTTGAGTACATACCAGTCAAGGAGAAGTAGTTTTGAGGGTCATATCCCCAGTTGTAGTTGCTGTTGCTTGAAGCGTAGGCAGACAAACGTTCATGGTTTTTCAATTCATTGACAAAGTAGTAAGACAAGACTGGAAGGAGCTGGATGTGGGTCACACCCAAGTCTTTGAGATAGTCCAGTTTTTCGATAAAGGCTTCAAAGGTACCAAATGGCTTGGTCAAGTCTTTTGCGATGGCAGGATCCGAAGTGAAGTCACGTACATGAGCTTCGTAGATAACGGCATCTTCACGTGATTTGAAGTTACGAATCTTTCCATAGGTCAAGTCTTGCGAACCTAACTTCGCTGGATCGACAAAGGCAGCTTTAGCGACCTTATGAGCGGCATCTGTTTTTGCTAGGTCACTGTTCCAAGCCGCTAATGATTTGGCATAAGGGTCAAGAACGAGGACAGTTTTACCTTGGCGCTCGATTTGGTAGTGGTAGTAGTAGCCAGTGTAGTTGCTGATACCGAGACCAGAGTTTGTATCCAGAGTTTGTTTCCAGGTTCCTTTTTCTCCTTTTTCAAGGGCGACAGTTCCAACTACCTTTTCAGGGTCTTTCTTGTCATAGACAACAACGGAAACCTTATCAGCACTTGGAGACCAGAGGGTGAGGTCAACACGTTTGCCATCTTCTTTCAGAGTTGCGCCGAGTGGACCATCGTAACTGTAGGACTCATCCTTGAGGCGCCAGCTTGAACGTGTGGTAAATCGGTCTGAATTGTAGCTGACAGTGTACGGGTGTTGAGTGTCAGAGAAGTCGCCGATATAGGTCACTTTTTTACCTGCCTCATCCACTTCCACGTCTGTGATAGTTACTTTATTTCCTTGGTAATCAGTGATGCTGGAGTGTTTGAGGATATCGTCTTTCTTAGCTCCAACGAGGGTAGAAAAACTGCTTTCGATACGAGATTTAGCCACGTGTTGGGCACCAGTCATGCGGATATCGTGCACATAGTAGGGGTTAGTGTAGATGGTTTCGTCATCATCTTTGAGGAAAATCTGACTGTGATTTTTTAGATCAGTGAATTTATAATCCTCTTTTCTGATTTTCACATCATCGCCTTTCTTGCTTTCGTCTAGTAATAAAAATCCAAATTCTCTCGCAGCTTCATTGAGTGGGATATCAATGTAGCGACCATATTTTCCAGTTGCGGTAAAGTCAGTACCGTCAGGCCATTCTCCACTGCTTGGTTTTTTGACATCGCCCCAATACCAAAGAGATTTTTTGTCATAGTTGCCATCTGTGCGGTAATAGTTGACACGGACAGTTCCTGCTGGCTGAGGACGGTAGTTGTGTACCTTGTAGTTTTCATCTAGCCAAGCCTCATTCATTTTTGGAGAGAGGCGCTCTACAGAACGGTCCCCTGTCAGGTTATCCCCCTTGGTATTGTTGATAAGGAAGCTGACTTTCTTGGCATGCTCATTTTTGAGTTTGACATCTAGATAATAGCCGTAGTCATCTTGTTTGGCATCCTTGAAAGACTTGGCTCCATTGGGCCAGTTTTCAGACGGTTTTTCAACATCGTCCCAAGTCCAAAGACCTTGAGAATCTTTGTTTTCTTCAGGGAGTTTTTTTACATGGATGCGGAAGTGGTTATCTGCGATGGGTTCTTCAGAAGATGTGTCAGCTTGTGGTTTTTGATCTGAAGTTGGCGTCGAAGTGCTGGCATCTACTTTCTCTTCCTTGCTGTTAGCCTGGCTTGTAGTAGCATCTTCTGTTTTAGGTGTTTCTGGTGCTGTAGTAGTTTCCACAGCTGGAGCTTCTTTATTAGCGTCAAGGGAAGCGTTTGCATTCTTTTGTTCAGAAATAGGCGTTTCCTTTTGAGTTTGACTCGTTTCAGTCTCAGTAGGGTCCTTGGTCACAACGCTGGTATTTTCCTGAGTTTGAGGAAGGTTTTCGTTGGCCGAAATAGTTGGCATTGTAGCAGAAAGCAAGACAATGCTGGCACCAATGAGGACAGAACCAGTTCCGTTCTTCAAGGAACGGATACCGTAAATCATTTTTTTCTCAGTTTGAGATGGGATCTTTTTCATCACAATTCTCCTTGTGTAGTTGTTCCCTAACAGTATAGCACGAGGTAAACATTAGTGCAAGCGTTTTCCTAACTTTTAAGAGAAAATATAATGCTTCATTTTCTTGAAATTTTAAAATAAT
>CAJZDE010000034.1:0-9433 GCA_915063165.1 uncultured Streptococcus sp. | reverse complement strand
CAGCGTGCGTGGGTTCGAATCCCATGTCTTCCGTAGAAAAGAAAAATTATTTTTTTAGATACAACAAATGTTGTATCTTTTTTTGTATCCCTTTTTAAAAAAAGAATACCAAAGGCAAAAATAAAAAACGTTGATTTAACAACGTTTTTCCAAGGTTGGTGAAAGAATAATGGAGCCGGTGGGAGTCGAACCCACGTCCAAACATCTGCCAACATATTTGTCTACAACCATAGGTTATGTATTGTTTTAACAGCCCCTCGACACATAACTCAAGCCTAGGAACTGCGAGTCTATTAATCTCTTATCAAACCACTAGACAAGGCTTGATCGTATCTCGCTAATCATAAGACCTGTCATTGAACACGAGCAATCCAAATCAGGTCACGCCTGCTGGTTTTTAGGCAGCTAAAGCGTAAGAAGTGTTATTTTTTGCAGTTATATTTAACTGAGCGTTTACGTCGCCACACGGGTTGCAAAATACGCCTCATAATGCCTGTCGAATCCGTAACGACCCCAAAAGACAATAGAACCATTATAACCTATCTTCATAAAAAATGCAAAATCAAGCCACCTCTTTAGAAAAGATACTCTTTTAAGGCTTCCGATAAGGCTTGATAACCGGCTACACTTAGATGGAGGCCATCTGTTGTATAGTCTTTTTTGAGTTGCCCTTCTGAATCTGTCAAACTATCATAAATCGGCACAAAATCTACCTGCATATAGGCGGATACTAGAGCCTCATAGGCTTGATTCCATTCTCTAATCTTTTCATTGGTACGAATGTAAACTGTCTGCTTGTATTCTTCTCCTTCATTGACTGGCAGAATAGAAACAAGCTTTATTTGTGACAGCGGATATTCTCGGGCAATCGATTGGATCACACGCTCAAGATTATCCAAGGCTTCATTCTTGGAAACATCTTTTCCGATATCGTTTGTCCCAATTAAGAGAACAATTTGATCGACAGCATCACCATACAGATGGGCATCAAGATTGTCTAGTAAAAGTCCAGTCTGGTAACCTCGGATGCCTCGATTAACAATCGTCTTGGTAGTCCCGAGTAACTCTTGCAAAGGGTAGTATTCTACAATCGAATCGCCGATAAAAATCATATCTGGTTCTAAAAGAGAAATCTGATTGAGTTCACGATACTTGGTTTGAATTTTTGCTTGCTCTTTTAGGAGCCAATTTTCTAATAACTGTACTGCCACCTTATCCCTCTTTCTCTAACCAATTTTCTAGGACCTGATAAACGCCCCCTTGGCTGTTAGCTGGAGCTAGGGCAGTTGCAACTGCCTTGGCCTCATCAGCAGCATTTTCCATAGCATAGGCAATTCCAGCCATCTCCAACATCTCAACATCATTTTCGCTATCACCAAAAGCCATGATTTGTTCCGATGTCAAATCCCAGCGCTTGAGTAATTCTTCCAATCCCCAAGCCTTGTGAACCCCAGCTTGCAGGATATCGATACAGCCATAACCGCTAGAAACAGCTCTTACACGACCATCAAAGAGGTCATTGATTTCCTGCAAAACTGAACTAGAACGTTCCTCTCCAACGACCATGCTCATCTTTAGTACTCCTCCAAAGAGGTCTGAGTTTAGTTCATCCACAAAATTGGTCCTTTGGTAAAGTTTTTCAATCATCTCTGGAGTCATAAATTTTTCCAGATCTGTAAAAACCGTTCCTTCCTTGACAAAACTCCCATTCATACTGGTGACGACGAACTGATCTCGACACTCCCTCCCTTTAAAATGAAGGAGAGCCTTGTCAACCATAGCATCATCCCAGGTCTGCGCTTGAATCAGTTTATTATTTTCAAAAATACGCGCCCCATTGGCAACGACTAGAACTACTCTACTCGCCAAGTGCTCCAGTAATTGCCTCATACGGTGAACTTCATTCCCTGTTGCAATGACAAAACGGATACCTCGTTCATCTAATTTGTCTAAAATCTTTTCTAAACGTGGCAAGTCCAGTTGCCCTCTTGGATCCAGCAAGGTTCCATCCATATCTGTTGCAATCAATTTAATCGTCATCTCGTCTCCTTTAGGGCGAGTACCTACCACTTCAACCCTACATGTTCATTCATTTCTTTATAGGCTGTGTCAATTCGTTCCTTGGTCGCCTCATCCAACTGCTCACGGTAACGTCCCCCTTCAATGAAGTCCTCTAGGATATAGGTCTGATAGAGGAAGAGCGGATAGCCTTCTGGGGAGTAAGTCCCTTTGGGTGTCCGATTGACCCAAGTAGGATGCGCTTGGGCGGTTTCAATCCTTGTCTTTCCATCTTTTTTCTTAATGGTCACATCCATAAGAACACCGCGCTCTGTCCACTTGGCATTTCCCTCGTCTTGCATGGTTTCAATGCGCTGGTTTGAAAGGAAATTCCCCATGGAATAGATGATCAGTTTTTTGTCACCATCTTTTTCAACTGTTTCAGCAGGTTCAACGACGTGCGGATGCCCTCCAAAGATAATATCGGCTCCCCAGTCCACCATCTTGTGGTAGAGTGTCTTTTGTTCTTCCGTTGGTTCCAACTGGTACTCAATTCCCATCTGAGGCATAACAACAGTGATATCCGCTTCTTTCTCGGCACGCTCGATTTCTGCCTTCATCTTATCTTCATTCAGGTCAGAAAGATAGTGATTATAGTCCTCTTGAGAGATATACTGCTCAATGCCATTAAAGCCATAGGAATAGGCCAAGAGAGCTACCTTGATACCATTGACTTCCTTAATAACAAGTGGAGACTTGTCCCGTGGTTCCTTTGTGTAAACTCCGATAGGTGTCATTCCTGCCTTTTCAATAGCTTGAGCTGTTGAGACCACTCCCTCAATTTGAGAATCCAAAATATGATTATGAGCCAAGTCTAGAACTTGATAGCCTGCGTCCTTGATCGCATCCATCACCTCACCAGGTGCATTAAACAATGGATAACCAGCCAAATAGTGGTCCTTGTTCACCGTTCCTTCAAAGTCACCAATCACCAAATCCGCTTGCTTGAGCCAGGGTTTTACATACTCAAAATTTTCATGAAAATCATAAGTCCCATCTTCTTTTAGAGCTGTTCGGTAGATAGGGATATGATAAAGAAGGTCACCATTTGCCATGATACGCGCCGTCATTTCACCAGACTGATCTTCCTTGGATTGACCAGATGTACTTGCAGAATCAAGAGTTTGACTACTAGGACTCGTTCCCTTACTACCTTGTACTGCTCGAACTAATAAGTTCCCCCCCATGGATAAGGCAACTGCAAGCAATAACACAATAATAAACTGGGCATTGGTCCAGGATTTATAATTCCGAAAGAAATCCACACTAGTTCTCCACACCCCATAAAGAGAGCCCTGAGACCGTCTATCTTGTCGCTTTTCCATCTTTATTCCCCCCTTGCTTTTACTGCAAGTCTTTTCTTTTATTATACCACAGACAAAAGAGGAATACCGTTTATTATATTATTTTTTAGGAACTTCTGCGACTTTCTTTCTCGCCTATTTTATGTTATCATGTAGAGGTAATGAAAGGAGAGAAAATGTCTGCAATAGAACGTATTACAAAAGCTGCTCACTTAATTGATATGAACGATATTATCCGCGAGGGGAATCCGACGCTTCGCGCAGTTGCTGAGGAAGTTACTTTCCCACTGTCTGACCAGGAAATCATCCTTGGTGAAAAGATGATGCAATTCCTCAAACATTCCCAAGATCCTGTTATGGCTGAAAAGATGGGGCTCCGCGGTGGAGTTGGATTGGCCGCTCCCCAGCTGGATATCTCAAAACGCATTATCGCTGTTTTAGTTCCCAATATTGTGGAAGAAGGTGAAACTCCTCAGGAAGCCTACGACTTGCATGCTATTATGTACAATCCAAAAATCGTCTCTCACTCTGTTCAGGACGCTGCTCTTGGCGAAGGAGAAGGTTGCCTTTCTGTTGACCGAAGCGTACCTGGCTATGTTATTCGCCATGCCCGCGTCACTGTTGATTACTTTGACAAGGACGGCGAAAAACACCGTATCAAGCTCAAAGGATACAACTCCATCGTTGTCCAACATGAAATTGATCATCTAAACGGAATCATGTTTTACGATCGTATCAATGAAAAAGATCCATTTGCTGTCAAAGATGGACTCCTCATCCTTGAATAAAGAAAATTCCGTTGCAAGACGGGGTTTTGTGTTATAATAGAGGCATGAAAACAAATGATATTGTCTATGGCGTCCACGCCGTTACAGAAGCCCTCCTTGCAAACACAGGAAACAAACTCTACCTCCAAGAAGATCTAAGGGGAAAGAATGTTGAGAAAGTCAAGGAACTGGCTGCCGAAAAGAAGGTCTCCATTTCTTGGACTTCAAAAAAATCCCTGTCTGAGATGACCGAAGGCGCTGTTCACCAAGGTTTTGTTCTACGAGTGTCCGAATTTGCCTATAGCGAACTGGATCACATCCTTGCAAAAACACGCCAAGAAGAAAATCCACTTTTATTGATTCTGGATGGTCTAACTGACCCTCATAATCTGGGTTCAATCTTGCGAACAGCTGATGCGACCAATGTTTCAGGTGTCATCATTCCCAAGCACCGTGCTGTCGGAGTGACTCCTGTCGTTGCCAAAACGGCCACAGGTGCTATTGAGCATGTACCGATTGCGCGAGTGACCAACCTCAGTCAAACCCTAGATAAACTCAAGGATGAAGGCTTCTGGACCTTTGGAACGGATATGAACGGTACCCCTTGCCACAAGTGGAATACAAAAGGGAAAATCGCCCTCATCATCGGAAATGAAGGAAAAGGCATCTCCAGCAACATCAAAAAACAGGTCGATGAGATGGTTACCATTCCCATGAATGGACATGTTCAAAGCCTCAATGCCAGTGTTGCTGCAGCCATTCTCATGTACGAAGTTTTCCGAAACCGACTATAAAAAAGTTTCCAATCAAGTGATTGGAAACTTTTTTCTTAACTATGTTCTGTAATAAATTTATAGGCTTCTTGACCAGCGATAGCCCCATCTCCAACTGCTGTTGTTACTTGGCGAAGGTCTTTCTGACGAACATCCCCAACTGCAAAGATACCGTCAGCGGCAGTTTTCATGTGATTATCTGTCACAATCCAGGCTGCCTGGTCTTGAATATTCAATTCTTTAACAAAATCGCTAACAGGATCCAAACCGACATAGATAAAGACACCACCGAAGGCTTGCTCTGTCACTTGACCCGTTTTTACATTTTCAAATACGACAGATTCTACTCGGTTTTCACCTTTGATTTCCTTGACAACAGAATCCCAGATAAAGTTGACTTTCTCATTTGCAAAAGCACGGTCTTGCAAAACCTTTTGGGCACGAAGTTCATCTCGACGGTGAACAATAGTAACAGTCTTAGCAAAGCGAGTCAAGAAGAGAGCTTCTTCTACCGCCGAATCTCCACCACCGACTACGAGCAAGTCTTGGTCACGGAAGAAAGCTCCGTCACAGACTGCACAGTAAGAAACTCCTCGACTGTTCAGTTCCTCTTCTCCGGGAACTCCCAAAAGACGGTGTTTTGACCCAGTTGCCACGATGACAGTACGGGTTTCGTAAACTTGATCATCAGTGATTACCTTCTTAAAGTCACCCTTGTCTTCAATCTTTTCAACAAACCCATAAAGATGCTCTACTCCAAGATTTTCAAGTGGTTCAAACATCTTTTCAGCCAATTCAGGTCCACTGATGTTGGCATAACCTGGATAGTTTTCAATATCAGATGTGTTATTCATTTGCCCGCCTGGCAGACCACCTTCAATCAAAGCCACTTTCAGATTGCTTCGAGCGGCATATAAGGCAGCTGTCATTCCCGCAGGTCCAGCACCGATAATAATCGTATCGTACATTTCGATTCCTTCTTTCTTGTTGTAACTATCTTTATTCTAACTCATTCTTGCTAGTCATGCAAGGATTATGCCTTGAAAATCAAGAGCAAACTCATGACGGCAAAGGATAACACCGGAACGACCAAAACTCCAATCATAATCATATCATAGAGATGAGCTTGACGAGCCTTGGCTGTCTTGTCCACACCAGACATGGCTCTCAATCCAATCCAAATCCCCAGAAAAATCACGACAAGAATGGTCGTTAAGATCAAACTCTCGAAATACAAAGAAAATAGATGCAGTAGCATGATCTCTCTCGTTTCTATCTTTTTTAAAGAGTAAACTCAGCTAGTCCAACTAACTGAGTTTCCCTTTTTCTATTATATCAAATATAAGTCCGTTTGTAACTAGCAAAGAATTCTTTTGTTCGTTCTTCTTTCGGATGATTGATGATTTCATCCGGTGTGCCAGACTCGATGATTTTCCCTTTATCTAGGAATAAAACCTTGTCTGCCACTTGGGCTACAAAAGACATATCGTGACTGACCAAAATCATGGTCTGACCTGACTTGGCAGCGTCTGCAATAGACTTCTCTACCTCACCGACCAACTCTGGGTCAAGGGCTGAAGTGGGCTCGTCCAAGAGCAAGACATCTGGTTTCATAGCAAGCGCACGCGCGAGGGCAACCCGTTGCTTTTGTCCACCTGATAAGTGGCGAGGATAATGGTTTTCACGGTCAGAAAGACCAACCTTGGCCAACTCTTCCTTAGCGATTTTTGTTGCTTCCTCGTCCGATAATTTTTTAACGACAACCAAACCTTCCTTGACATTGTCAAGAGCAGTTCGGCGTTCAAACAAATTAAACTGTTGGAAAACCATAGATAACTTGCGACGAAGGGTTAGGATCTCCTCTTGGCTAATCTGAGAAAAATCAACTTTAAAATTGTCAATCTGAATCGTTCCACTATCTGGAGTTTCAAGGTAGTTCAAACTACGAAGAAAGGTTGATTTCCCAGCTCCAGATGAACCAATCAAGGCCACTACCTCCCCTTTTTGGATATCCAGGTTCAGATGATTCAAGACTGTCTGTCCTGAAAAGGATTTGCTTAAATTCGAAATCTTAATCATTAACGAAGGTCTCCTTTCGCATCTGTTTGTACTGTATCCGGCGCTGAGATAGCCATTTTTCTCTCGATGAAACGGCCGAGGCTTTCAATTCCGATATTGACTACCCAATAAACAAGGGCAACGGAGATGAAACGTTCAAAATAGCGATAATCAGCTCCACCTAAAATCTGAGCTTGAGCAAAGACTTCCACAACACCCGCACTAAAGGCTAGAGAAGTTCCCTTGGTCAAGCCGATAAGGGAGTTGATCAAAGTCGGCGTCGCTACCACCGCCGCATTTGGAATAATCACACGACGGTATACTTGCGCACGAGTCATACCCAAACTGCGTGCCGCCTCAATTTCACCTGGATTAACAGAAAGGATGGCTGCACGAATCGTTTCACTTGCATAAGCCGCCTCATTAAAAGCAAAGGCCACAATCGCAAAAAGTGCCGCTGGAATCGCATTGATATTAAAACCAGTGCCCCATTGCTGGTTGATAGCTTTCAATAACAAAGGAATTCCGTAGTAAGTCAACATAAGTTGGACTAGGATTGGGGTACCTTTTAAGAAGCTGACGAAAAAGGCCTGCAAGGGATATAAAATCTTAACACGATTGATCTTAACAATGGCAAAAATCAGGGCAAGTAGCAAACCAAAGAGTGCACCTCCAAGCGTCAACATCAAGGTTGTAGGCAGTTGTTGGACAATCCTTGGAATTCCATCAAAGACCGAACGCAAACTAAAGAGCTTACCATCCGGAATGAGTTGCATCAAACTTTGGTACCAATCTGATGCTAAAAATGTTGTAACAGTCATAAAAACATCCTCTCCTGATAATGATTCATTCTATCATACTTCTGCTCGCAAGCTAATTATTTGCTACGGGCTGCTCAGACTTTGTCTATCTTCTAGTTTATCACACTTTAAAACAGGGAGGCTATATATTTTACCTATCAAGGAGATAAATAAAAACTATCTCAAACCTAAGTTCTCATAGATCTTTCTATAGCCGATTTGTTTAACAGCACCATTCTCCACCAAAATGGGACGTTTCAATAACATACCATCACTCGCTAGAAGCTTAGCTGCTTCTTGTTTTGACAAACTTCCCACCTTATCTTTTAGGCCCAGTTCGCGGTATTTGATCCCGCTAGTATTGAAAAATTGTTTCACTTCAAAACCGGAAGATTCCAACCAGTTCAAAATCACTTCTTCACTTGGTGTTTCTTCTACGATGTGGACATCTTGGTATTCCAGTCCAAGTTGATCTAGTTCATTTTTTGCTTTCTTACAAGTTGAACATTTTGGGTATTCGATAAATTCTAACATCTTCTTTTCTTTCTATTTTTTATTTTCTTGAAATGCTACACCTTCATGTTGCAAGAGCCAGGCTTTCTTTTCGACTCCAGATGCATAGCCTGTCAGACGATTGCCTGATCCCAGCACACGATGGCAGGGTACGAGTATGGACCAAGGATTACGCCCCACTGCTCCCCCAATCGCTTGGGCAGAAGTCACTTGCAAGTCTTGAGCTATTTGTCCGTACGTCACTGTTTGACCATAAGGAATGGCCTGTAAGTAAGCCCAGACCCGCTTTTCAAAATCTGTTCCAATAGGAGCCAAAGGTAAGTCAGATAGATCCTGAACACTGCCTTCGAAATAGGTATCTAAATAGGAAATAACTTGCTCTAATACAGGATGGCTAGCAACTTCTTCTATCGTTTCATCCCCTAGTCCCCTCTCAAAATGAGTTTGGTCCTGTGCCCAAATTCCATACAGATATTGCTCGTCAGCAACTAAGGATAAGGTCCCAATTGGCGACGGGTAGAGCATCTTTGCGTACTTTTTCTGCTTCATTTTTTTAATTTCTGATAGGCCAAACGTTCCCCATCAACTGGAACCTTACCAACCTGTTGAAAACCTAGCTTTTCAAAGATATGCTGCATGGCCTTGTTTTGTGCATGCGTATCTGAACGAAAATCTAGATAATCAAAACCTTCAATCAAGCCTTCTAGGAACGTCTGAGCAACTCCTTGTCCTTGGACATCTGCTAGCACAGCGATACGGTGAAAGACCAGATATTCTGATTCTCCCTCCTGCCAACTTCCTTCATAAATGGCTTCATAGGCTTTCTCTGGGCTCTTGGTCACAGCAGCATAGGCTAGCAGTTCTCCTTCTTCCAAGGCCACATAGGCTTGGCCTGAGATAATATCATCAATAATGATATCGGCATTTGGATAGCCATTTTGCCACTGGTCGCTACCAGACTTGGCTAAGCACTTTTTGGCATCCTCCATCACCTGCATAATGGCATCTACTTCGTTTGGAAAAGCTAAACGAATCTCCATCTTTTCCCCTCATTTCTAACTAGTTTCTCTCATCATAGCATAATTTAAAGCTTTCTACAAGCAGTTGAAACTTGACTTTTGTTTTTTATTATTTTATAATCTAGTTATCGAAACTAGATA
>CAJZDE010000033.1:0-9589 GCA_915063165.1 uncultured Streptococcus sp. | reverse complement strand
GATGTGTTTTTTGATTATTATTTAAAATCACTTAGGTTTTATTTTGGTGATAGGTGTAAGGATATTGGATTTATAAAGTTTTTCAAAGATGAAAACAATAGTTTTATTGCCATAGAGGATTATGTTTTAGAAGCATTAGTAATATTGTCAAATATTTTGAGTAAGGAGAGGATTGTGTTTTCTTGTGGATTTATTCATAGCAAGGGGGTAGTTACTGGAGTAGAAGTATGTATGAATGTATTAGAGTTAGAAAGATTAAATAATTTGTATAAGATATAGTTTTGAAGAATATTAAAAAACATTAGGTAAACTGTCTATGTAGGATGTGCGGAGTTGATAGTATCAATATTTCCTAGTTATAGAGCTATGTTGTTTCGAATGGTTCCAATCTACATAAAAAGCTACTCATTTTTTGAGTAGCTTTTTAACTATTCCCCCTTACACATAACTCATTCCTTTGTAGAAAAGGAAAACGGCTAGTGCAATAAAAAGTACAGTTGCTCCGATTCGCTGACTAGTACTGTACATCCTTCTCTCCCATTTGACTGGGAAGATGACTGCTAGAAAGGCACCGCCTACTGCACCTCCGATATGGCCTGCTAGGCTAATTCCTGGAATCAGAACACTTCCAATGATATTTATCACGAAAAGCGTCAGGTAGGATTGCCCCAACTGCTGGATATAGGGGTTGCGAGTTGCGCAACGCAAGACGATAATCGCAGCAAATAGTCCGTATAGGGAAGTTGATGCTCCTGCTGCTACAACTTTCGGTGTGAAAGTAAAAACAAAGAGATTGCCCATCATTCCAGATAGGAGATAGAGAAAGAAGAACTGCTTAGAACCGAAAATCTCCTCCACCTGTCGTCCAAGAAAGTAGAGCGAAATCATATTGACAATAAAATGCTCCCACCCGATATGCACAAATATAGCCGAAAATAGGCGCCATATCTGCTCGGGGAACAAACGAATGATCGGTCCATACATGGCTCCAAACTGAAGCAAGGTATCTGCTCGTTCAAAATTTAAACCTGTAAGAACCAACATCAAGAGAAATACCAATGCTGTTACTAGGAGGAAGAAGCTAGTCACAGGATAACGTTTATCAAAGATTTCCTTCATAGATTAGCACCTCCTGGACGGGAATATCATGGTTTTCCGAGTTAAACTCCTGAACTTGACAAGGATAGATTGTACTCATGGTATGCCTAACAAAATTCTCCAGATAGCGATCGTAATAGCCTCCGCCATATCCAATCCGATACCCCTCTCTTGTAAAAGCCAAGCCTGGAACATGAATTAAATCAATCTGAGACGGTTCCACAACTTCCAAGTCTCCTTGCGGTTCCAGTAAACCAAAGGAAGTTTTTACCAACTGCTGCGGATTATAGACCACAAACTCCATGCGCCCCTTGGGATAGGTTTTGGGTATCAGAACCTTTTTGCCGTCCTTCAGCGCCTGCTCAATCAGTTCTTGCGTTTGAAATTCATGAGGAAAGGAGAGATAGGTTGCGATGGTCTTGGCTTCTTGGTAAAAAGGGTGTTGTAAGAAACGCTCAGTTAAAACTTGGTCCATAGCCTGTTTTTGCTCCTGAGATAGAGTCTTCATTTCTTGCAAAATTTTCTTGCGTAGTTCTGCTTTCATAGACAACACCTCTACTCTGCTGCCTTCTTTTTCAGGAAACTAGAGACCGCATCTACTCCAATGGCTAAGGCTTCTTCCTTGGGACTCATCTGAGGATGATGAAGGGCGTAGGGACTATCGATACCCAGCCAAAACATAACGCCATCTACCTTCGAAAGGAGATAACCAAAGTCCTCACCCGTCATAGCAGGCTCGATATCAATCAACTCGATTCCGTCTTTCTCTTCAAAAAAGTCCATCAGTTCACGCGCCAAGGCTGGATTGTTCTCAACAGGTAGGTAGCCTCCTTGCTTGAGTTCTACTTCGACTTCCATATCAAAGGCTGCTGCAACCCCTTCTGCGACTGTCTTGACTCTTTTTTGTACCAAGAGGCTCATTTCCTGAGTCAAGGCGCGAATGGTTCCGTGTAAAAATGCTGTGTCTGTAATGACATTGTTGGTTGTTCCAGCTTGGAAAAGGCCAAAGGTCACCACCGCTCCCTCGATTGGATTAACATTGCGGCTGACAACTGACTGCACTTGGGTTACAAAGTAACTAGCAGCCACCAAGGCGTCATTGGCTTCATGCGGAAAGGCTGCGTGTCCTCCTTTTCCTTTGAAACGAATCTTCACCTCACAAGTCCCTGCAAAGAGCGTATGGGTATTGGTCGCAATCTGTCCAACCTTTAGATCCGGACGAACATGGAGTCCATAAAACTGGTCTGGTAGCCAGTCTCCAAAAGCACCGTCCTCATACATGAGCATGCCACCAGCTTCATTTTCTTCAGCAGGCTGAAATAGAAAGAGCAAATTATTCTTGGGTTGTTCCTCCAGGGCGCGTTCGAGACAGCCTAAGGCAATAGTCATATGAAAATCATGGCCACAAGCATGCATGCGACCTTGGTGCTGAGAGGCGAAAGGCAGTCCTGTTTGTTCGACGATAGGCAGGCCATCAATATCTGTTCGCCAGCCAATAGTCTTCTTTGGCTGGCTTCCCTGCAAATAGACCAAAACCCCTGTTCGCCAAATACGAATTTGAACAAAATCCTTGCCCGTAGTCAATTTCTCAATCACATCCAGCAAATAAGCCTGAGTCTTGAACTCTTCCAAGCCAATCTCTGGAATCTGGTGTAAATCTCGTCTAGTCTGAATCAAATCTAACATCTATCGATCCTCCTTTTGATAGAAGAAAGAGGCTGGAAAAAGGGTTCCGCCTCTTTTTTACTTTTACAATTACAAGGTACGAAGCGCATCCTCAAGCGCTGTTTTTTGTTGGGTTTGGGCATCAATTTCTTTGATGATACGAGCCGGAACACCTGCTACAACCACATTTTCTGGGACATCTTGGGTAACGATAGCTCCTGCTGCGACAACTGAACCACTACCGATTTGGACCCCTTCGATAACCACTGCATTAGCACCGATAAGAACATTGTCTCCGACACGGACTGGTTCAGCACTAGCTGGCTCAATCACACCTGCCAAAACTGCACCTGCACCAACGTGACTGTTTTTCCCAACGATAGCACGGCCACCAAGGATGGCACCCATGTCAATCATGGTTCCAGCACCAATTTCAGCACCGATATTGATAACAGCTCCCATCATGATAACAGCATTGTCACCAATTTCCACCTGGTCACGGATAATAGCACCTGGCTCAATACGAGCGTTGATATCACGTTTATCTAGTAAAGGAACTGCAGAATTACGAGCATCTTGCTCAACAATATAGTCTTGATTTTCTACTAAACCTTCAAGAAGCGGAGCAACATCCTTCCAGTCTCCGAATAAAACATTTCCTAGTTTGACAACAGAGTTTGGTACAGCAGTTGCAAGTTCTCCCTCAAAAGTTACTTTGACACTGGTTTTCTTTTCAGCATTGGCGATAAATTGGATAATTTCTTGGGCGTTCATTTTTGTAGCAGTCATAGGTGCCTCCTGGTTCGTTATAATGATACCTATTCTACCAAAAAAGGCTTCAAATTTGAAGCCTCAACTATCAAATAATCATCTTTACCTGGCTTGTTTTGCTTCTTCTACAGATAAAAAAATCATCGGAACGATAATCAACACCATAGCTAAGGCCAAAAAACCATCCATGACCAATCCCAGAAAAAGAACACTTAATAAAGCTGAAGAGAGCGGTTCGCTAGCACTCACCACCGATACAACCAGCGGGGAAACGAGTGACACAGCCTTCATAGATAGGAAGAAAGCAAAAGCAGTACCAAACACGGCAATCGCCAGACAAATCAGCACACTTACCAGATCCACTTGAAAACTTATCCGATAAATAGGGTAAAGGAAATTACTAAAGAGCCCTGCCAGAATCATCCCCCAACCAACAGTCGGAACAAATCCGTAGCGCCGTGCAAAACGCTGGGGTAGGATAACATTAAACATGACCCCTACTGCACTGAGCAAACCTGTCACTAGAGCCAAAGGTGTCATGGATAACTGGGACAAGTCCCCTTTCGTAGCCATCAAAAAAACACCTAGCATGGCAATCAAAACATAGAACACAGCTGTAATCGAAGCCTTCTTCTGGTAAACGAGGCGATTATAAAACAGGATAAAAACAGGGCTGATAAATTGCAAAATGGTCGCCGTCGTCGCATTGGAATACTCAACGCAGAGATAAAAGAAAAACTGCACAGAAAAAATACCTAGAATAGCATAGGCTAAAAAAGGTAGATAATTTTTCTTATCACGCCAGATGTCCAACAAGCGGCTACGCAACTGAAAAGCAGATAAACCTAAAACCAAACTCCCTGCCACTAATAAACGCATAGAAGTAATCCATCCAGAAGACACTGGATAATGAGTGAAAAAATACTCTCCTAAAATCCCACAAATCCCCCAGATTAGGCCTGAGAGTAGCGAGTATACTGTCCCCTTAACAATCTTTTTCTGATAATGATTCATATTATTATTGTAACACGAAACCAACAAAGAAAAAAGTAGCAACAAGGAGAAATTACTAACCTTGCTACTACTCTTTCTTAACGATTAAATAGACGTGAACGTCCTGAAGAACCACTTTGAGTATTTCCACTCGAACTTGAACTTCCAGAGCTACTGCTTGAACTTGAGCTACTGTTTGAGCTTGGAGGAGTCACTGCTGGAATGCTTCCTAGAATATTCTTCCATGCGTTCAGATAATCTGCATCGCTTCCTCCAATAGCAAAGCGATAGGTGGTCACCGGGGCACCTTCTTTAGTAGCCCAGTAGCTCGTTACTGTTGATCCAGAAACTTCTATTTCTTTTCCATTGATGGAAACCTTACCTGGTTTTTGTCCTGTAGATCGGAGAACTTGTGACTTGGTCACACTTGGATCCAGATTAAAGCGCTCATTCCCCCATATTCCAGGTTCAGCTTGTTGGATAGCGTTGACCAAGTGGGCCATATAGTTGGCATTGCGGTAGTGGCCCGCTCCTTTGGCTAGTGGTCGGTTATCATCGTGACCTAACCAGCCACCCAAGGTCAAGCGAGGTGTAGAAAGCATGAGCCACATATTTTCATCTTCATTGGTCGTACCAGTTTTCCCGATCCAGTCAGCACGAGCTAGGGATGGATTAATAGTCGTCAAGTCCGTCTGGAAACTTGAGGTAATCCGAGATGAGATAACATCCCGAAGGAGGCTTTGCATAATGGTTGCTGTCGCTTTTGAATAAACTTGGACAGGCTCATCCTTGTGCTCGTATACCACTCGACCATCCGTTGACTCGATCTTCGCGATCATATGTTTCTTATGGTAAACTCCGTTGTTGGCTATCGTTTGGTATCCGTTAGTATGTTGGGCAACTGTAACGTCAATCCCCCCACCCATCGGTAAACTTTCAATACCATATTCTGGGATTTCGTAACCCATTTTTTCCATATAGCCTTTGACATCAACACCCTTCTCTCGAAGCGTACGATACGTCCAGTAGGCTGGGATATTCCATGAGTAGTTAAGGGCTTCTCCCAATGTCATCATGCCCGTACCAGGACTATTGACATACATGATGGGATTCCCATTTGAGAAGTTGGTAGGATAGTTTGACAAGATACTTGCACTTCCCATCAAACCTTGGTCAATAGCGATACCATAGGCCAATATAGGTTTTGTGGTTGAAGCTGGAGAACGCTTGGTATCGATAGCGTGATTGTTCTGATTTTCTTGATAATTACGACCACCAACAAATCCAAGGATAGCTCCCGTTTGGTTGTCCATGAGGACATTCCCCACCTCAGGCTGGCCTGTCGAATCATCTAGCAAATAGCCGTAGGTCGCAACCGCATTTTGCATCGCAGCATGAACATTTTTATTGATAGTTGTCGTAATCTTATATCCACCATTTTCAATTTCCTTAGTGGCTAAATCACGATAGGATTTCTGAATGGACTCATTCTTTAATTCTTGCGCAGAAACATTATCTCGTTGGACGAGGTAGTCATACATACGATCAGTTGCTTCTGCCAAGGTTGCATAGTAGAGATAGTCACGCGAAGTACCACTAACACTACCGGATGGTAGGAAATCTTTCTTAAAGTCATAATCTTTGTACTTATCGTAGTCTTCCTGACTTAGAGCTCCTGTCCGATACATATTGTAGAGTACATCCTTGGCACGCTTAATCCCCAAAGCCATGTCCTCATCACTCTTCATGCTACCATCAGATTCATAAGGAGAATAACTGATTGGACTCTGTGGTAATCCTGCGATAAAGGCAGCTTGAGGAACCGTTAAATCCGAAGCATTGACTCCAAAGATTCCTTCTGCAGCCTGCTGGGCACCTGCAATATTTTGACCTTTATGATTGCGACCAAAAGGAGCTATGTTAAGGTAGGTTGTCAAAATCTCATCCTTACCCATGGCCCGTTCTAAAGCTAGAGCATCAATAATCTCTTTAGCCTTACGAGCCAGAGTTGGAGCATCCCCCACCACTTGCTGCTTGATGACCTGCTGGGTCAAGGTCGAACCACCACTAGACGAGCCTAGACCGACAAAGGTTCCCAAGGTCGCACGAATAACGGCCTTAGGCACAACTCCCTTGTGCTCATTGAAATGCTCGTCCTCTGTCGCAACAATGGCTTTCTTAAGGTTGTCTGAGATAGCATCTGAAGCGACTGAAGTGCGCAACAAATCACCCT
Source organism: uncultured Streptococcus sp. (assembly GCA_915063165.1). Lineage (GTDB taxonomy): Bacteria > Bacillota > Bacilli > Lactobacillales > Streptococcaceae > Streptococcus. The sequence continues at coordinate 2,829 of CAJZDE010000033.1, read as the reverse complement.
CGATCGAGGCAATGGTACTGCCGTCAGAATAAGTGATTTCTGAGATAGAGGCAATATCCTTCACTTGCTTGACCAACTCTTCTGCTTGAGGTACCTGAGCCTTGTCAAATAGAGCGACTCCATAACCCATAGCTACACCAGCGCCAAACAGTCCACCGATAAAACCTAGGATAAAGAGAGTGTTAAAGACTATTTTAAACCCACTCAAAACCTTAGCAAAAATAGACCCAGCCCTTCTAACTTTATCAGAAGGGGCCCCCTTTTTACTGGTTTTCTTATTAGCTAGTTTTTCTGCTAGTCTTTTCTTCCATTTTGCAATTCGTTGCATTAGCTGCTGGAAAAAATGCAGCATTTTTGTTTTTAATTCATTAATTCTTTCTTTCATGAATGTCCTCGCTTTCTCTATTATACCATAAAAGGGAAACTTTCAATAAAATAGCCACTTTCTTCCCTATTCCACTAGGCTATTAATCAAGTTTGTGATACAATAGGTAGAAACAATATTTTATAAAGGAGAAAAGACACATGCACATTTTTGATGAGCTAAAAGAGCGTGGTTTGATTTTTCAAACGACTGATGAAGAAGCTTTGCGCAAAGCCCTAGAAGAAGGTCAAGTTTCTTATTATACTGGCTACGATCCAACTGCTGACAGCCTTCACCTCGGTCACCTTGTCGCAATCTTGACCAGTCGTCGTTTGCAACTAGCAGGTCACAAACCTTATGCGCTCGTTGGCGGTGCTACAGGTCTCATCGGAGATCCGTCCTTCAAAGATGCTGAGCGTAGTCTCCAAACAAAAGACACAGTAGAGGGCTGGGTCAAGTCTATCCAAGGACAACTTTCTCGTTTTCTTGACTTTGAAAACGGTGAAAATAAAGCTGTCATGGTCAACAACTACGACTGGTTTGGCAGCATCAGCTTCATTGACTTCCTCCGTGATATCGGAAAATACTTCACTGTCAACTACATGATGAGTAAGGAGTCTGTGAAGAAACGGATCGAGACAGGGATTTCTTACACTGAGTTTGCCTACCAAATCATGCAAGGATATGACTTCTACGTCCTTAACCAAGAGCACAACGTAACGCTACAAATCGGTGGTTCTGACCAGTGGGGCAATATGACCGCAGGTACCGAATTGCTTCGTCGTAAGGCTGACAAGACTGGTCACGTTATCACAGTGCCACTCATTACAGACGCAACTGGTAAGAAATTTGGTAAATCTGAAGGAAACGCAGTCTGGCTCAATCCTGAAAAGACTTCTCCATACGAAATGTACCAATTCTGGATGAACGTGATGGATGCTGACGCTGTTCGCTTCTTGAAAATCTTTACCTTCTTATCACTGGACGAGATTGAAGACATCCGTAAACAGTTTGAAGCAGCCCCACACGAACGCTTGGCTCAGAAAGTCTTGGCTCGTGAAGTCGTAACACTTGTTCACGGCGAAGAAGCCTACAAGGAAGCCCTTAACATCACAGAGCAACTCTTTGCCGGAAATATCAAGAACCTTTCTGTCAAAGAACTCAAACAAGGACTTCGTGGAGTGCCAAACTACCAAGTACAAGCAGACGAAAACCACAATATCGTGGAACTTCTCGTGTCATCTGGTGTGGTGAACTCCAAACGCCAAGCCCGTGAAGATGTTCAAAATGGAGCCATCTACGTCAACGGCGACCGTATCCAAGACCTTGACTATGTCTTGAGTGATGCAGATAAGTTAGAAAACGAACTAACTGTTATCCGCCGCGGGAAGAAAAAATACTTCGTTCTTACATACTAAAAAAGCGGACTGGAGGCATTTGCCATCCAGTCCTTTTTTTGCTAGACTAAAACTATGAATACAAACCTCAAACCAAAACTCCAGCGCTTTGCTGCTGCCAGTGCCTTTGCCTGCCCCATCTGTCAAGAAAATCTGACCTTGGTCGAAACTAGTCTCAAATGTAGCAATCGCCATTCTTTTGACTTGGCAAAATTCGGCTATGTCAATCTGGCTCCTCAAATCAAGCAATCTGCCAACTACGACAAGGAAAACTTCCAAAATCGTCAACAAATCTTAGAAGCTGGCTTTTATCAAACTATTTTAGAGGCAATATCTAGCTTGCTTGCAAACTCAGAAAGTGCCAAAACAATTTTAGATATCGGCTGTGGCGAAGGCTTCTACTCTCGCAAACTCCAAGAAAGTCATCCTGACAAAATCTTCTATGCATTTGATATTTCCAAAGATTCCGTCCAAATCGCTGCTAAGAGTGAACCCAACTGGGCAGTCAATTGGTTTGTCGGTGACCTGGCTCGTCTTCCTATAAAAGATGCCAGTATGGATATCCTGCTTGATATCTTTTCGCCTGCAAATTATGGAGAATTTCGCCGCGTTTTATCCAAAGACGGGATCTTGATCAAGGTCATCCCAACTGAAAATCACCTCAAAGAAATCCGTCAAATGGTGCAGGACCAGCTGACAAAGAAGGACTATTCTAATCAAGATATCAAAGAACACTTCCAGGAACACTTCAGCATCCAATCTAGCCAAATAGCTTCCTTAACAAAACCTATCACAGCAGAGCAACGCCAAGCCCTGCTCAGCATGACGCCTCTTCTCTTTCACGTCGATCAGACCAAGATTGACTGGAGCCAACTGACAGACATTACCATCGAAGCAGAGATACTGGTTGGGAAAGTACGGTAAATTAGGGGTTCAAATAAGACAAAATCCGTACCCTTGATTAAGGTGCGGATTTGATTTCTGAAAAAAATAGTGAGTCAACTATTTCAATTTTTGTTTTAAACCAATTTCTCCCACTTGAGATTTTCTTTACTGACTGTATCTTGA
>CAJZDE010000032.1:0-9632 GCA_915063165.1 uncultured Streptococcus sp. | reverse complement strand
TTGCTTATTTAATTGCAATTTTGAACAGCAAAAATATTTTAGAAAAAAAGCGATTTTTTTATTGACATCCTATTTTATTTTTGATATTATAACATTATAAGAAGATGACATGATAAATCCCTTTCCGTTTCACCTATCCTTTACTATCACCATCTTCTTTTACTATCGGTCTCCTTATATATAAAAGCGATTCACACTGTGAATCGCTTTTTTCTATTTGTCTCCTTTGTTACGAATAACAAAGCCGGTCTTCTTTTCGCTTGAAGTGTTGCGAGGTTTTTTAATGTCTTTATTACGGTAACGTCTGTCTTTATCAAAACGATCGTTCCCACGACTGCCTTTTTTGAAATCATCACGGCGACCACCACGGCGATCACGGTCTCGACGGTCGTCTCCATGACGGCCTCCACGACCTCCCTTACCTTTGCTACCGAATCCATTACCTGATGGTTTAAATGGCAGTGGTTTTTCACGCGCAATCTCCACTTCAGGCAGGCTGTCTGGATCTTGGACTGTCAGGCTCAAGATATACATAGCCAATTCTTCTGGACTAAATTCTGCTGCTAACTTACGAGCATCTTTAGCAAATTTCTCAAAGTTCCCACGAATTGCTTCGCCTGCGAAGTCTCGTTCGATTTTCTTGAGGGCTACTTGTTTCTTAGCTTGGAAGGCTTCTTCTGCTGTTGCTGGTTTCAAGCCTTTCATGCGTTTCTTAGTCAAGTTTTCGATGATTTGAAGGTAGCCCATTTCATTTGGTGCTACGAAAGTAATAGATTGACCTGACTTACCAGCACGACCTGTACGTCCGATACGGTGAACATAACTTTCAGGGTCTTGTGGAATATCGTAGTTGTAGACATGGGTCACACCTGAGATATCCAAACCACGTGCTGCCACGTCTGTCGCAACTAGAACATCAAGATTGCCATTTTTAAAATCACGAAGGACACGAAGACGTTTATTTTGATCCAAATCACCATGAATTCCTTCTGCACGGAAACCACGGATCTTCAGTCCACGAGTCAATTCATCTACACGGCGTTTGGTACGACCAAATACAATAGCAAGTTCTGGTTGTTCCACATCCATAAGACGTGTCATAGTATCAAATTTTTCTTGTTCCTTGACACGGATATAGTACTGATCTACCAATTCTGTTGTCAATTCCTTGGCAGCAATCTTGACATGCTCAGGGTCCTTCATAAACTGAACACCGATACGTTTGATAGCATCTGGCATAGTTGCTGAAAAGAGCAAGGTTTGACGATTTTCAGGAACACGGGAAATAATGGCTTCAATGTCTTCAAGGAAGCCCATGTTGAGCATTTCGTCCGCTTCATCAAGGATCAGAGTTTCAATATCTTGTAATTTCAAGGCCTTGCGTTTAATCAAGTCCAAGAGACGGCCTGGTGTTCCTACCACGATGTGAGCACCAGATTTAAGAGCTTTGATTTGTTTTTCAATGCTGGAACCACCGTAAACTGAGCGAACTTTCACTCCTTTGCTACGGCCAAAGCGGAAGAGTTCCTCTTGACTTTGGACAGCGAGTTCACGAGTTGGAGCGATGACCAAGGCTTGGATGGTCGCTTCTTCTGTACGGATTTTTTCAAGGGTTGGCAAGCCAAAGGCTGCAGTTTTTCCTGTACCTGTCTGAGCTTGACCGATAACGTCTTTTCCTTCGAGAGCCAATGGAATGGTCTGTTCTTGGATGGGACTGGCTTCTACAAATCCAGCTTTTTCAATCTCTGCTAGCAATTCAGCAGACAAGTTAAATTCATTAAATTTCACGTTATTCTTCTTTCTAAAGGTGGTGCGAAGCCACCCTATAGGGCTTTAGTTTATACTTTTCTTTTCATGACGTATCTTCTACAAAAAAGAGATACCGTGTTGCTTCTTTTCCACGAAAGAAAAGTACGAGTTTCTTTGCAACCTATCTAGTATAACACAAGAGAGAAGCAAAAGATAGTAGAATTCTTTAGGAAAATCATGTAAACGATTTTCTAACAGTAAAGTGGCCTGAAACTGGTTTTTCAAAGGATTTGAAGGGAGCATTTCAAACTCACTCCATTTCCCGTAGCAGATTTGTGCAAAAAGTGTTTTCTTATGCTAGAATGAAAATCGAATAGGAGGACTATAAATGTTAACATATGATTTAATCGTTATTGGATTTGGTAAGGCTGGGAAAACACTAGCTGGTAAATTAGCTTCAGCTGGCAAAAAAGTTGCCCTCGTTGAACGTAGCAAAGCTATGTACGGTGGAACTTGTATCAACATCGGATGTATTCCAACTAAAACCTTGCTAGTTGCTGCTGAGAAAGATTTGTCTTTTGAAGAAGTCATTGCTACCAAAAATACTATCACTAGTCGCCTCAATGGTAAAAACTATGCTACTGTTGCTGGTACAGGTGTGGATATCTTTGATGCGGAAGCTCACTTCCTTTCAAACAAAGTCATCGAAATCCAAGCAGGTGACGAAAAACAAGAACTCACTGCTGAAACTATCGTTATCAATACCGGTGCCGTTTCAAACGTCTTGCCAATCCCTGGACTTGCTACAAGTAAGAATGTCTTTGACTCAACAGGTATCCAAAACTTGGACAAGTTGCCTGAAAAACTTGGTGTCCTTGGTGGTGGAAATATCGGTCTTGAATTTGCAGGTCTATACAACAGACTTGGAAGCAAGGTTACAGTCCTAGATGCCTTGGATACTTTCCTACCTCGTGCAGAACCTTCCATCGCAGCTCTTGCTAAACAATATATGGAAGAAGACGGCATTGAATTGCTTCAAAACATCCGTACTACTGAAATCAAAAACGACGGTGACCAAGTCCTTGTCGTAACTGAAAAGGAAACCTACCGTTTCGACGCCCTTCTCTACGCAACTGGACGTAAGCCAAATGTAGAACCACTTCAACTTGAAAATACCGATATTGAACTAACTGATCGTGGTGCTATCAAGGTTGACAAACACTGTCAAACAAACGTTCCTGGTGTCTTCGCAGTTGGAGACGTCAACGGTGGACCTCAATTTACCTACATCTCACTTGATGACTTCCGTGTTGTCTATAGTTACCTTGCTGGAGATGGTAGCTACACTCTTGAAGACCGTCTCAATGTGCCAAACACCATGTTCATCACACCTGCACTTTCACAAGTTGGTTTGACGGAAAGCCAAGCAGCTGATTTGAAACTTCCATACGCAGTGAAAGAAATCCCTGTTGCTGCCATGCCTCGTGGTCACGTAAACGGAGACCTTCGCGGAGCCTTCAAAGCTGTTGTTAATACTGAAACAAAAGAAATTCTTGGAGCAAGCATCTTCTCAGAAGGCTCTCAAGAAATCATCAACATCATCACTGTTGCAATGGACAACAAGATTCCTTACACTTACTTCACAAAACAAATCTTCACTCACCCAACCTTGGCTGAGAACTTGAATGACTTGTTTGCGATTTAAGTTGAGACTGATTTGTGAGCTAACAGCCCTATTTGGGCTGTTTTTGCTTCTGCGAAATCTCATACTCTTCGAAAGTCAAATTCAAACTACGTCAGCTTCACCTTGCCGTATATATGTTACTGACTTCGTCAGTTCTATCTACAACCTCAAAGCAGTACTTTGAGCAACCTGCGGCTAGCTTCCTAGTTTGCTCTTTGATTTTCATTGAGTATCAAATCTGTCTTTTCTTTCTTTTATGATATAATAGAAACATGAAATTAAAAACTACTTTGGGACTTCTAGCTGGGCGTTCTTCTCACTTCGTTTTAAGCCGTCTTGGCCGCGGAAGTACGCTCCCAGGAAAACTCGCCCTTCAATTTGATAAAGATATTTTACAAAATCTAGCTAAGAACTACGAGATTGTCGTGGTCACTGGAACCAACGGGAAAACCCTGACAACTGCCCTCACTGTCGGCATTTTAAAAGAAGTTTATGGTCGGGTTCTGACCAATCCTAGTGGTGCCAATATGATTACAGGGATTGCAACAACTTTCTTGACTGCCAAATCCTCTAAAACTGGAAAAAATATTGCCGTTCTCGAAATTGACGAGGCCAGTCTTTCTCGTATCTGTGACTATATCCATCCTAGCCTTTTTGTCATCACTAATATTTTCCGTGACCAGATGGACCGCTACGGTGAGATTTACACGACCTACAACATGATTTTGGACGCTATTCGAAAAGTTCCTACTGCTACTGTCCTCCTTAACGGTGACAGTCCGCTTTTCTACAAGCCAGCTATTCCAAATCCTGTGCAGTACTTTGGTTTTGACTTGGAAAAAGGACCAGCCCAACTGGCTCACTACAATACCGAAGGAATCCTCTGTCCTGACTGCCAAGGCATCCTCAAATATGAGCACAATACCTATGCTAACTTGGGGGCCTATATCTGTGAAAATTGTGGTTGCAAACGTCCTGACTTGGACTACCGTCTGACAGACTTGGTTGAATTGACCAACAATCGCTCCCGCTTTGTCATTGACGGCCAGGAATACGGCATCCAAATCGGTGGACTCTACAACATCTACAATGCTCTAGCTGCAGTTGCCATCGCCCGTTTCCTCGGTGCCGATTCGCAACGGATCAAGCAAGGATTTGACAAGAGTCGCGCTGTCTTTGGACGTCAGGAGACCTTCCATATCGGTGATAAGGAATGCACCCTTGTCTTGATTAAAAATCCAGTCGGTGCAACTCAGGCTATCGAGATGATCAAACTAGCGCCTTATCCATTTAGCCTATCTGTCCTTCTCAACGCCAACTATGCTGATGGGATTGACACTAGCTGGATCTGGGATGCTGACTTTGAACAAATTGCTGACATGGACATTCCTGAAATCAACGCTGGTGGTGTTCGTCATTCTGAAATCGCGCGTCGTCTACGAGTGACAGGCTATCCAGCTGAGAAAATCACTGAAACAAGCAATCTGGAACAAGTTCTCAAGACCATTGAGAACCAAGATTGTAAGCATGCCTATATCCTGGCTACCTATACTGCTATGCTAGAATTCCGCGAACTGCTGGCTAGTCGTCAGATTGTTAGAAAGGAGATGAACTAATGGTTTATACTTCACTTTCCTCAAAAGCTGGCAACTACCCTTATCAGCTCAACATCGCCCACCTCTATGGAAACCTCATGAATACCTACGGAGACAATGGAAACATCCTCATGCTCAAGTATGTAGCTGAAAAACTGGGGGCACATGTAACAGTTGATATCGTTTCTCTCCATGATGACTTTGACGAAAATCACTACGATATCGCCTTTTTCGGTGGTGGTCAAGACTTTGAACAAAGCATCATCGCAGGCGATCTACCTGCTAAAAAAGAAAGCATTGACAACTACATCCAAAACGACGGAGTAGTTCTCGCTATCTGCGGTGGTTTCCAACTATTGGGGCAATATTATGTTGAGGCTTCAGGGAAACGCATAGAAGGGCTAGGGGTCATGGGCCACTACACCCTCAACCAGACCAATAATCGCTTTATTGGTGACATCAAAATTCACAATGAAGATTTTGATGAAACCTACTATGGCTTTGAAAATCATCAGGGACGTACCTTCCTCTCAGATGACCAAAAACCGCTGGGACAGGTGGTCTATGGAAATGGAAACAACGAGGAAAAGGTCGGCGAAGGGGTTCATTATAATAATGTCTTTGGTTCCTACTTCCACGGACCTATCCTCTCTCGTAATGCCAATCTAGCTTATCGCCTGGTTACTACTGCCCTTAAGAAGAAATACGGTCAGGACATCCAACTCCCTGCCTATGAGGACATTCTCAGTCAAGAAATCGCTGAAGAATACAGTGATGTGAAAAGCAAGGCTGACTTTTCTTAAACCAAAGAAAACCATATCAAAGAACTCCCCTATCTTGTCGGAGTTCTTTTTGCCTGTTCTTTTACCCTTCTCCCTTGCATTTTCTCTCATTTTTTGCCAAAATAGAGGGGTAGAAAGAAGGTAGCATATGTCTAAATTACAACAAATCCTAACATATCTTGAATCAGAAAAACTAGACGTCGCTGTCGTATCTGACCCCGTCACTATCAATTACCTCACTGGCTTTTACAGTGATCCCCATGAACGCCAAATGTTCCTCTTTGTTCTAGCAGATCAGGAATCCCTCCTCTTTGTCCCAGCCCTTGAAGTAGAACGTGCGAGTAGCACCGTTTCCTTCCCAGTTGTGGGATATGTGGATTCTGAAAATCCTTGGCAAAAAATCAAAAACGTTTTGCCTCAGCACGACTTCAAACGTTTCGCTGTTGAGTTTGACAATCTCATCTTGACCAAATACCATGGTTTGAAAACAGTTTTTGAAACTGCTGAGTTTGAAAACCTGACTCCTCGTATCCAACGCATGCGCCTCATCAAATCAGCTGATGAAGTTCAAAAAATGATGGTTGCTGGTCTCTATGCTGATAAGGCGGTTAAAGTTGGTTTTGACAATATTTCTCTTGATAAGACTGAGACAGATATCATTGCACAAATCGACTTTGCCATGAAGCATGAAGGCTATGAAATGAGCTTTGATACCATGGTCTTGACTGGTGATAACGCTGCAAATCCACACGGTATCCCTGGAGCAAACAAGGTCAAAAAGGATGCCCTTCTCCTCTTTGACCTCGGTGTTATGGTCAATGGCTACGCATCAGACATGACTCGTACTGTAGCAGTTGGCAAACCAGACCAGTTCAAGAAGGACATTTACAACTTGACTCTAGAAGCCCAACAAGCTGCCCTTGACTTTATCAAACCTGGTGTAACTGCTCACGAAGTGGACCGCGCCGCCCGTGAAGTCATCGAAAAAGCGGGCTACGGTGAGTACTTCAACCACCGTCTCGGTCACGGTATCGGTATGGATGTTCACGAATTCCCATCTATCATGGAAGGAAACGACATGGTCATCGAAGAAGGCATGTGCTTCTCTGTTGAACCTGGTATCTATATCCCGGGCAAAGTCGGTGTTCGTATCGAAGACTGCGGTTTTGTCACTAAGAATGGATTTGACCTCTTTACCAGCACCAGCAAAGATTTGCTTTATTTTGATTAAACATAGAGACAAGCAAAAAGTCAGCTCAAATAGCTGACTTTTTTATTTTATCTTCTTAACACTCTGAAAGACTACAAACCCCACAACCATTCCCAAGGTATTTTGCAGGAAGTTTGGAAGGATTTCTGGTAAGGCTGCTGACCAGCCATTCATCAGGGTAGAACCTAGGGCGTAGCCACTTACCATGACGATAGTAGCCAAGACAAGGCCTAGCCATTGCCACTTCCCTTTAAAACCTGCAAAAAATCCTTGCAAGCCATGGTTCACTAAACTAAAGAACATCCACTGTGGATAGCCTGATAAAAGGTCAATTAGGAATCCTGCTAGTCCTCCAACGACAGCTCCTTCTTTACTGCCAAAGTAAAAGGCAGTAAAGAAAATACCTGCATCCAAGAGAGTCAATATTCCTGTTGGCGTTCCAATTTTCAAGTAATAACCTAGAACCACAGAAAGGGCGGTTAGAAGGGATACAAGGGCGATTTTAGTTGTTTTTGTTTGCTTCATATTGTCTTACTCCATATTGATCTGCTTGTGCAATGGCACGGTAAACGAAAGCTTTAGAGCTCTCCACTGCTGTTAAAAGTTCATCACCTTTAACCAAGTGACTGGCAATGCTTGAGGCAAAGGTACAACCTGCACCAGCATTTTGCCCTTGGATAACGGGATTTTCTAGGACAGTGAAAGTTTGTCCATCATAAAAGATATCCACAGCCTTGTCCTGACTGAGGCGATTGCCTCCCTTGATAATAACTGCCGGCGCTCCTAAATCATGCAATTTCTGCGCTGCAGCTTTCATATCTTCCAAGGTTTTGATCTCCTGATCTGCTAGCAATTCTGCTTCTGGGAGATTAGGCGTAATCACGCTAACATGAGGAAAAAAACGAATCAACTCTTGACAGAGTTGGCTGACCGCTACATCATGCGTTTCCTTGCAGACCAAGACGGGATCCAATACCACAGGCACTCCAGGACGTTGCTTGATAAAATCCAAGGCCTTCTCAGCCACACTGACAGTAGGGAGAAGACCAATCTTAATCCCCGCAAACTTCACATCACGTAAGCTATTCAACTCATGTTGAAAAATAGCATCGTCTGTTGGAAAGACCTCAAAGCCATTTTCGGTCAAAGCCGTCAAACAAGTTACAGCTACAAAGCCATGCAAGCCGTTCAAGGTATAGGTAGCAAGATCGGCTGATAAACCACCACCACTAAAAATATCATTCCCAGAAAGGGCTAAAATACGATTATTCTTCATAACGAATCTCCTTTAAATACAAGCCATTTGGTGCCGCCGTTGGACCCGCAAGCTGCCTGTCTTTTTTCTCCAAAATCAAGTCAATCTGCTCAACTGGCATTCGATTATTTCCGATTTTGAGCAGTGTCCCCACCATATTGCGAATCTGCTTATACAAGAAGCCATTTCCTGAAAAGGTAAAGGTCAAAAACTGCCCTGTCTCATCGACTGTTAAACTCGCTGCTGTAATGGTCCGAACCTTGTCCTCTACACTGGTTCCAGATGCTGTAAAACCGGTGAAATCGTGGATTCCCTCTAGCTTTTTGATTGCCATCTGCATCCGTTCCACATCGAGAGGATAGGGAAAGTGAGTAGCATAGTGACGGCGCATCGGATTTTTGGGGCGCCCTCTATCCACGATAAACTCATAGGTCTTGCTATGTTTTGCATAACGGCAATGAAAATCATCGGCCACAATCTCAATCAAAATCACATCGATATCTTCAGGAGACTGGGTATCTAGAGCAAAACGGAGTTTTTCCTCATCCATCTGATAGGGCAGGTCAAAATGAATAACCTGTCCCAGAGCATGGACACCACTATCAGTCCTACCAGCACCGTGTACAGTGATGGCTTGCCCCTTATTGAGTCTCGTTAAAGTTTTTTCGATTTCCTCTTGAACGCTCCGCGCATGAGGCTGGCGCTGAAAACCAGCAAATGCATAACCGTCATAGGAAATGATTGCTTTATATCTTGTCATAACTTCTATTTTATCAGGAAATAAAAGTGTAAACAAGTTTAAAAACCAATAATTGTCTGGGTACAAAATTCCCGAAAAGAAAAACTTAGGAAACCAATCCTAAGCTCTCTTTTGAAGTGCATACATGACAAAAATAGAAGTGACAATCAACCAGCATCCTAGAATGGTGAAGACCAACATACCGTTTTGAGTCACAAAGCCGATCGCCCCAAGAATGAAAGGTGTCGTAAAGGCTCCAAAGCTGCATCCTAGCACTGCAAAAGATGTTGCCTGATTAAGGAGCTTGGCTGGGATTCTTTCAGAAAGAAGCTGAAAGACAGTGGTCAAGGCCACACTGTAAGAAAAACCTGCCACAACACTTCCAACTACCATCACACCCAATGACGGAGACAAGGCAATCACAATCTGCCCCAATCCAAAGGTGATACCTGACCAAAGGAGCAACCTTTCTTTAAACAGAGAGATAAAGAAAGAAAAACTCACACCTGCCAAGATACCAATCAACTGCATGATACTTAAAACCAAGCTCGATAACTGGGCATCTCCTAGACCTCTTTCTACCATCAGACTAGGAATACGAATGGTGATAGCTGTGTT
>CAJZDE010000031.1:0-9923 GCA_915063165.1 uncultured Streptococcus sp. | reverse complement strand
ACTTTCTTGTGCTGCTGGCAAATATGCCTAATCATATTTTTCCCTTTTTGACTTTTGTCGGAATGTTGCTGGCAGAGACCGCAGGAACTTTCTCTTGGCCGGCTATTGATGCGATGATTATTGATTTGACCGACGAGCAAAATCGCCGTTTCGTTTATACGATTAGTTATTGGTTTGTCAATGTATCCGTTATGTTAGGAGCAGGGCTTGCAGGTTTCTTTTACGACCACCATTTTTTTGAGTTGCTTCTGGTTTTGACGGTGATTAGCTTCTTGAATTTTTTCCTCGCTTGGAAATATTTTTCAGAAAGCAAGCCAGCTAATCTGGTCTTTGAGCATGGTAGCAGTCCTTTGGCAACTGTGAAAAATTATGTTTCTGTTTTTCAGGACAAAATTTTCCTACTTTATACGTTAGGGACTGTATTTAATGGTGTTATCTGGTTGCAAATTGACAATTATATACCCGTTCATTTGAAAGAGTCATTCATCGCGAGTAGTATTTTCGGTATTCATATTTCAGGAGCTAAGATGCTCAGTATCATGGTCTTTATCAATACCCTGATTATTGTTTGCTTCATAACGACTGCCAATCGTTTGACCAAGGAAATGAAGCTCATACCGCAGTTTTTATTGGGAAGTATTATCTTTGACTTGGGTATGCTTTTCACCATTGTCTTCAGGAGTTTCTGGGCTCTGTTTTTGCTAGCCATTCTCTATACTATGGGGGAACTCATCTGCATGCCGCCAAGCCAAGTTTTGCGGGCGGAAATGATGAATGAGAATAAGCTCGGAACCTACTCAGGTTTCCTTAATATGGCGCAGCCTTTAGCGTCTATTTTAGCGGGGGCGATGATTTCTATTAGCGCTGCAACAGGTGCTGTAGGTGTTTGGCTCGTTTTTATTGTGTGTGCAGTACTTGGGCTGCTTCTTATCATCAGAGCAGCGCATTTACACGGAATTGCAAATCAATTATAGAAAGTGAAAATAATGTACGAATATTTTAAAGGAATCATCAGTAAAATTACAGCCAAGTACATCGTATTGGAAGTCAACTCTATCGGTTATATCTTGCATGTAGCCAATCCTTATGCTTACTCAGGTCAGGTTAATCAAGAAACTCAGATCTATGTGCACCAAGTTGTCCGTGAGGATGCCCATCTGCTTTATGGTTTTCGCTCAGAAGATGAGAAAAAACTTTTTCTTAGTCTGATTTCGGTCTCAGGGATTGGTCCTGTTTCAGCTCTTGCAATCATTGCTGCCGATGACAATGCTGGCCTGGTTCAAGCCATCGAGACTAAGAACATCACCTACTTGACCAAGTTCCCTAAAATTGGCAAGAAAACAGCCCAACAGATGGTGCTAGACTTGGAAGGTAAGGTAGTTGTGGCTAGCGATGACCTTCCTGCCAAGGTGGCAGTGCAAACCAGCGCTGAAAACCAAGAACTGGAAGAAGCTATGGAAGCCATGTTGGCACTGGGCTACAAGGCAACCGAGCTTAAGAAAATCAAGAAATTCTTTGAAGGAACGACAGATACAGCTGAGAACTATATCAAGTCGGCCCTTAAGATGTTGGTAAAATAGGAGAATAATATGCCAAAACGCTGTGGTTGGGTTAAAATGAACAATCCTTTATATGTGGCCTATCATGATGAAGAGTGGGGTCAACCCCTTCATGATGACCGTGCTCTTTTTGAGTTGTTGTGTTTGGAAACTTACCAGTCGGGTCTATCTTGGGAAACGGTACTAAACAAACGCCAAGGATTCCGAGAAGTCTTTTACAACTACCAAGTTCAACGTGTTGCGGAAATGACAGATGGCGAGTTGGAAGCCTTGTTAGAGAATCCAGCCATCATCCGAAATCGTTCTAAGCTCTTTGCGACACGTGCCAACGCCCAAGCATTTTTGCAAGTCCAGAAAACCTACGGCTCTTTTGACGCTTATCTCTGGTCCTTTGTTGAGGGAAAAACGATCGTGAATGATGTTCCTGACTATCACCTAGCACCTGCTAAAACAGCCTTGTCTGAAAAGTTGTCTCAAGATCTCAAAAAACAAGGCTTCAAGTTTACAGGTCCAGTCGCAGTTTTGTCTTTTCTACAGGCGGCAGGCCTGGTTGATGACCACGAGAATGATTGCGAGTGGAAAAACGGAAATTAGTGAGTCCAAGCGTCTAACTATCTGAGAAAATAGAAAAAGCTGAGAAAATTATCTCAGCTTTTTGATTATATGCTAGTAACTTTTATAGTGCAGTAAGAAATGTCAGTCCACCTAAGACAACGCCAGCTGAGTTTGGAATAATTAGTATCCAATCCTTCTTAGGCTCTTTTGTCCATCCGTAAATAACCCAAATTAAACAAGATACTGCTGCGGATAAAGGCTGGAATGGTTGAGCTTTGTTGCCTTGTAAATTGGCAAAAATTTGTGGGATGTAGGCGATAAATACAATAATCCCGATAAAGGCTCCAATTGAACCGACAATTTGATTTATTTTTTGTTTAGTCATATACACCTCCTCTAAAAAGATATCATAGAAATAAGCAAAATGCAATAAATTCAGACACAAATTGTAACGAAAATCAATACCAAAGCACAAAAATGGAGAAATTGTTTATTTTTTATTATAGTCAAAGCGAATGACTTGCTCCTGTGCATCTACATAGGCGTGAACGCCAAAGGGTACAATGGCTCTTGGTGTGGCGTGACCGACATTCAGATTATAGACAATCGGGATATTGCTGTCAATGATATCCAATAGTGCTTCCTTGTAGTCGTCATAGAAGGCTTCATCCATAGGTTTTCCGACCAATAGTCCACTGATGACCTCAAATATCCCCGTGTCCTTTAAAGTCCGCAACATTTTTTTGAAGTTTTCCGGCTCAGGCTTCTCTTCGCTTGTTTCTAACAAAAGAATCTTTCCTTCCCAGTCGGATAAGTCAGGAAAAAGTTTGTATTTTTGGCAGAGAACTGTGCTGTCTGCGTATCGAGAATTGTCAAAGATATCGTAGAGAGACTCAAGGCAACCTCCGAGAATTTCTCCCTCAAACTGGGGATTTCCTTGTAACAAATCAAAGCCTGTATTTACATGACTGATACGAGCTGTTCCCAGGGCCTTGGGACTAAAATCAGTTCGTTCCTCATACCAAAGGTCGCTAGGGCGGATTTCTGAGATTCTTCCTGTCTTGATCAATTCTTTAAAGTAGTGAAAGCTATAGGTCAACATCTCCTTGTCTAATTCACAAATGTCTGCTAGAAAGGATTGCCCATAAAAAGTCTTGACCCCTAGTTTGTGCAACATAAGGTGGTTCATAGTGGTATCCGAGAAGCCAAGAAACATCTTTGGTTTGATAACCTTTTGGAGTTGGTCATTTTCAAAAAGATAAGGTAGCAAGCGATAGGTATCATCCCCACCGATGGCGCAGAAGATCATGTCGATGCTATCATCAGAAAAGGCCTGCATCAAATCCTCTGCACGTGCCTCCGGATGGTCCTTGATAAAGTCTAACCCTTTTAGCGAATGGGGCAGAAAGACAGGATTGAGTCCCAAATCCTTGAGACGTTGAATACCCAAATCGACTTCGTGTTTGACAAAATCCTCTCCGATAACACCACTAGACAAACTCACGATACCAATAGTAGAAACCATATCTCATCCTCCTAGAAATTGATTGAGCCTATTTTATCATAAAAGATGGGAGAAAACTATAGGGATTGGGGGTAGAAGTTCTATTGGATATCAAGAAAGCAAGAAAAAAGCAACCGCTAGTGCAGTTGCTTATCGTTTTACTAATCTGTAATCTCACTAGATATGAGTTACTTGGTTAACTCTTGATTATAGGAGAGGGCTAAATCAATCCAGTAAGGAAGTTCTTTTTGACCTTCAATATCTAGGTCTATATAGCCATGATAAGGTCGCCCTCTCATCAATGTAGTACGAGCTCCTGTTCGGGGTAGAACTTGCTTTTCCATTTCTTTGCCAATTCTCACCATAACCAGCTCGTCCTTTCTGGAACTGACTGTAAGAACCATTTTCCCACGAATCATAAAGGCCAGGCCACCAAACAGTTTCTTTTCTTCTAGCTCTTCTTCGAAAATTTGGGGAGGAAGTTTGAGTGCTAGAATTTTTCGAATCTGCTGTGCTAAGGATTGACTATATGCCATAGCGTTTCACTTTTCTTAATAACGGGATGGGCCTGCGCTTGCGCTTCGGATATTGAAGCGTTTCTTGAGATAGAAGCGAAGGGCGAGAAGGGCTGCTCCTAGGACAGCCAAAGGCAGTGGAGCAAGGATTGGATTGAGAGCTGCTGGAAGGAAGCTTGTTGCGAAGAAGACAGCCAACCAGAGAAGCATAGCAGCGAGGATGACGAGGATTGATTTCCAGAAAGGAGGGCGCTGGCTACGATCTGTGTCTGGTCCATAGTACTGGTAGACAAAGTAGTACATCAAGTAGAAGGCAAGTCCTCCTACAAGTCCAACCAACAAGAGGGTAATCAACCCATAGCCAATAGCCTGATCTGTAGAGAAGAAGGTAGTTAGAGCGCTAACCAATGCAAAGAGACTGGTGATAAAAAGGGCTGAGTCCATAATCATGAGTTTTGGATCATCATTTTCTTTTGGATGCTCTTTTTCATATTGCTCTTTGACAGTGAAGCTATGAGCCCAGTGGGTTGGAGCCCCGTAGAGGGAACGTGCAGTCGTTCCTTTGGCTTGCTCTTCAAGGATTTTAGGAATGACTTCCTCAAAAACAGCCTTGATTTCAGCATCTGTTTTGCCATCTTTGATAAATTGCTGGGTAGCAATATGGATAAACTCTTGGTTTTTCTTAGTTAATTTTTGTAAATCAATCTGAGACATAGGAATTCCTCTTAGAACCATTTTTTATGGATGAGATAGAGAGTGAGTGAAACACTCATAGCAAAGGCGATAAAGACGATTAACCAGAAGGCATGAGGTTCACCGTTTAGAGGGATTTCATTATCCTTAAAGTTCATCCCGTAGGCTGAGAAGATCATGGTTGGGATAGACATGACGATGGTCACGAGAGCCAGGGTCTTCATGATGTTGTTCTGGTTGTTGGAAATGATAGAGGCAAAGGTCTCTGTCATAGAGTGAAGGACGTTTCCATAGATATCTGCCATCTCAATGGCCTGTTGGGTTTCAATCAGAGTGTCTTCGAGTAGGTCTTCGTCTTCTAGGTATTTCTTGATATTGCTAGTTGCGCTGGTTAATTTCTTAATCACGCGCTCATTTGTCTTGAGGGAGGCTTTGAAATAGACGATGGTCTTTTCCAATTCCATGAGCTCGATCAGTTCTTCGTTTCGAGTAGACTTGTGAAGTTGACTTTCGATTTGTTCACTCTTACGGTCGATCGAACGAAGGGCCGTAAGGTAAAGTTCGGCGTTGCGGTAGAGAATCTGGAAGATAAAGCGTGAACGCATGAAGGTGTAGAAGTTGCGCAGTCTACGGTTGATAAAGACATCAAGAACAGGTAGTGATTCCAAGCAGGTAGTGATAATGGTTTCCTCGGTGATGATAATCCCTAGCGGAATCGTTACGTAGTAGGTGCGATTGTTTCTTTCCTCTGTGATGGGAACGTCCACGATGATCAAAGTATACTCGTCTTCGATGGTAATACGGGACATTTCTTCCGCATCGAGCGGTGCTCGAAGGTCGGCAATGTCAATGTCGAAGGCGTTAGCGATTTCCAACGATTCATTTTGTGTAGGATTGACGAGGTTGATCCAAGTACCCGGTTCAAGCGTGTCGATCTCTTTAAATTCAGTTGTTGTTGAGAGAAAAACTTGTTTCATATTCCCTATCCTTTCCTACTATTCAGTGATTCATTTTTTGCACCGTACTATTATACTATAAAAACAGCTTTTTGGGTAATAGAATTTCACATTTTTTGGTATAATGGAAAGCAATAATGGACTAGAAAGAACAAAGATGCAAGATAAAATTGTCATTCATGGGGCTCGTGCCCATAACTTAAAAAATATCGATGTGGAGATTCCTAGAGACAAGCTGGTCGTCGTAACGGGCTTGTCAGGATCTGGAAAATCCAGCCTAGCCTTCGATACCCTCTATGCGGAGGGACAACGTCGCTATGTAGAGAGTCTATCAGCCTATGCTCGTCAGTTCTTGGGCAACATGGAAAAGCCTGATGTAGATGCCATTGATGGCCTCAGTCCAGCTATTTCCATCGACCAAAAAACGACCAGTAAAAATCCTCGTTCAACCGTCGGGACAACAACTGAAATCAATGACTATCTGCGTCTCCTCTACGCACGTGTGGGGACGCCTTACTGTATCAACGGCCACGGGGCTATTAAGGCCTCTTCTGTGGAGCAAATCGTTGATCAGGTTTTGGAATTGCCAGAACGCCAACGCTTGCAGATTTTGGCCCCTGTCATCCGCAAGAAAAAAGGGCAACACAAGAGTGTCATTGAAAAGATTCAGAAAGATGGGTACGTTCGTGTCCGAGTGGATGGGGAAGTCTATGATGTGACCGAAGTGCCTGAGCTGTCTAAGAGTAAGCAACATGATATCGATGTCGTGGTTGACCGTATTGTCATCAAGGAGGGCATTCGTAGCCGTCTCTTTGATTCCATTGAGGCTGCCCTTCGTATCGCAGAAGGTTATGTGATTATCGACACTATGGACGATTCTGAGTTGCTCTTTTCTGAGCATTATGCCTGTCCAGTTTGTGGTTTTACAGTACCAGAGTTAGAGCCTCGTCTCTTCTCCTTCAATGCCCCTTTTGGCTCTTGTAGTGAGTGTGACGGCTTGGGTATCAAGCTGGAGGTGGATACTGATTTGGTAGTGCCAGATGCCAGCAAAACCTTACGTGAGGGGGCGCTAGCACCCTGGAATCCTATCTCATCCAACTACTATCCAAATATGCTAGAGCAGGCCATGACAGCCTTTGGAGTCGATATGGATAAGCCTTTTGAAGACTTGTCAGAAGAAGATAAGAACTTGATTCTTTACGGGTCTGATGGCAAGGAATTCCATTTCCACTATGAGAATGAATTTGGCGGTGTGCGTGATATCGACATTCCTTTTGAAGGAGTTGTCAATAATATCAAGCGCCGTTACCATGAGACTAACAGTGATTACACGCGCACCCAAATGCGCCTCTACATGAATGAGCTAACCTGTGGAACTTGCCACGGCTATCGTCTCAATGACCAGGCCTTGTCTGTTCGTGTGGGTGGTGAGCAAGGGCCACATATCGGAGAAATCTCAGACCTGTCTATCGCAGACCACTTGGAGTTGGTGAGCCAGCTGACCCTGTCTGAAAATGAAGCCATCATCGCCCGTCCCATTCTCAAGGAAATTAAGGACCGTTTGACCTTCCTCAATAACGTTGGGCTCAACTATCTGACCCTATCTCGTTCGGCAGGAACCCTTTCAGGCGGGGAGAGCCAGCGTATTCGCTTGGCGACCCAGATTGGTTCCAACTTATCAGGTGTTCTTTATATCCTGGATGAGCCGTCTATTGGACTTCACCAGAGGGACAATGACCGCCTGATTGCCAGTCTGAAAAAGATGCGTGACTTGGGCAATACTCTTATCGTGGTGGAACATGATGAGGACACCATGCGTGAGGCGGATTATCTGATTGACGTTGGACCCGGTGCGGGGGTCTTTGGTGGAGAGATTGTTGCCGCGGGAACACCTAAGCAGGTGGCTCGCAACAGCAAGTCCATCACCGGCCAGTACTTGTCAGGCAAACGTGCCATTCCAGTACCGGCTGAGCGCCGTGTAGGAAATGGTCGCTTTATCGAGGTGACAGGAGCGCGTGAGAACAACTTGCAAAATGTTACTGCCCGCTTCCCATTAGGAAAATTCATCGCGGTAACAGGTGTGTCAGGTTCAGGGAAATCGACCTTAATCAACAGTATCCTCAAAAAAGCCATTGCTCAAAAACTCAACCGCAATTCAGACAAGCCTGGTAAATTTAAGACGATCACAGGGATTGAGCATGTAGACCGCTTGATTGACATTGACCAGAGCCCGATCGGACGGACGCCAAGGTCTAACCCAGCTACCTATACGGGAGTTTTTGACGATATCCGTGACCTCTTTGCCCAGACAAATGAGGCCAAGATTCGAGGCTACAAGAAGGGCCGTTTCAGTTTCAATGTCAAGGGTGGTCGTTGTGAAGCCTGCTCAGGTGACGGGATTATCAAGATTGAGATGCACTTCTTGCCAGATGTTTACGTGGCTTGTGAAGTCTGCCACGGGACTCGCTATAACAGTGAAACCCTTGAAGTTCACTACAAGGAAAAGAACATCTCGCAAGTCTTGGACATGACTGTCAACGGTGCGGTGGAATTCTTCCAACATATTCCAAAAATTCAACGCAAACTTCAGACCATCAAGGATGTGGGGCTGGGCTATGTAACGCTAGGTCAACCAGCTACCACCCTTTCTGGGGGAGAAGCTCAGCGTATGAAGCTGGCTAGTGAACTTCACAAACGCTCAACAGGTAAGTCTTTCTATATTCTGGATGAGCCGACGACAGGACTTCATACCGAGGATATCGCTCGCTTGCTTAAAGTCTTGGCTCGCTTTGTAGACGATGGCAATACTGTCCTCGTCATCGAGCACAATCTAGATGTTATCAAGACGGCAGACCATATTATCGATTTGGGACCTGAGGGCGGTGTCGGTGGTGGAACTATCATCGCAACAGGAACACCAGAAGAAGTAGCGGCCAATGAAGCCAGCTACACAGGACACTATTTGAAAGGAAAGTTACATCATGAATAAACGTGTGCAAGCATTTTTAGCTAAAATGCAAGAAAAAGAACTAGATGGAATCATTATCAATAACCTTAAAAACGTCTATTACCTGACTGGTTTTTGGGGTTCAAACGGAACCGTTTTTATCAGCCGTGACCGTCAGGTCTTGGTGACAGACTCTCGCTACATCATTGCAGCTAAGCAAGAAGTAACAGGTTTTGAGATTGTGGCTGATCGTGATGAGTTGGCTGTTATTGCAAGAATTGTCAAGGATATGGGCTTGTCTCGCGTCGGTTTTGAAGATGAGATTTCTGTCTCTTACTATCATCGTATGCAAGCAGCATTTGAAGGTTTGGAATTGCTTCCTCAAACGCAGTTTGTTGAGGGTCTTCGTATGATCAAGGATGAAAAGGAGATCGCAACTATTCGCAAGGCTTGCTCTATCTCAGACCAAGCTTTCCGCGATGCCCTTGACTTTATCAAACCAGGAAAGACTGAAATTGAGATTGCCAACTTCCTTGATTTCCGTATGCGTGAGCTAGGAGCGGCAGGTTTGTCTTTTGATACCATTTTAGCAAGTGGCATCAACTCTTCTAAACCACATGCCCATCCCATGCATAAACCAGTAGAGCTGGGAGAAGCCATCACCATGGACTTCGGATGTCTCTACGACCACTATGTCAGTGATATGACACGGACGATCTATCTCGGTCATGTCAGTGACGAGCAGGCAGAGATTTACAATACGGTTCTGAAAGCCAACCAAGCTCTGATTGATCAAGCCAAGGCAGGATTAGGTTTCCGTGACTTTGACAAAATTCCTCGTGATATTATCATCGAGGCAGGCTATGGCGACTACTTTACCCATGGTATCGGACATGGTATTGGTCTCGATATCCATGAAGAACCCTACTTTAGCCAAACCTCGACGGATACAATCAAGGCAGGAATGACCTTGACAGATGAACCGGGCATCTATATCGAAGGGAAATACGGCGTTCGTATCGAGGATGATATCTTGATTACAGAAACAGGTTGTGAGTTATTGACTCTAGCGCCGAAGGAATTAATTGTTATTTAAGAAAATTATGATAAATCGTTGACTTTTATATTTTAAAGGTTTATACTGATAGACGAAAACGGTAGGTGAGGCTACCATAGGGATACGGATGACTACCG
>CAJZDE010000030.1:0-9989 GCA_915063165.1 uncultured Streptococcus sp. | reverse complement strand
AATAAAAGAAAACAGCTGATCAGCTGTTGTTTTCTGCAGGTTAATCATGAAAATACGAAAGGAAATGTAATGATTTACAAAGTTTTTTATCAAGAAACAAAAGAACGTAGCCCACGTCGTGAAACAACACGCTCACTTTACCTAGACATCAATGCCAACTCAGAACTTGAGGGACGTATCGCTGCTCGCCAACTTGTCGAAGAAAACCGCCCAGAGTACAACATCGAGTATATCGAACTCTTGTCTGACAAATTGCTAGATTACGAAAAAGAAACTGGCGCTTTCGAGATTACGGAGTTCTAATATGGCCTATACTCTTAAACCTGAAGAAGTCGGCGTTTTTGCCATCGGTGGTCTGGGAGAAATCGGGAAAAACACATACGGAATTGAATACCAAGACGAGATTATCATCGTCGATGCTGGGATTAAATTCCCAGAAGATGACTTGCTGGGTATCGACTATGTCATTCCTGATTACTCTTACATCGTAGACAATATCGACCGCGTCAAGGCTGTTTTGATTACACATGGACACGAGGACCACATCGGTGGGATTCCCTTCCTGCTCAAGCAAGCAAATGTCCCTATCTACGCTGGACCACTTGCCCTAGCTTTGATCCGTGGAAAACTCGAAGAACACGGTCTCTTGCGCAACGCCAAACTTTACGAAATCAACCACAACACTGAGTTGACCTTTAAAAATCTCAAGGCAACTTTCTTTAGAACCACTCACTCTATTCCAGAACCTTTGGGAATTGTCATTCATACTCCTCAAGGGAAAATCGTTTGTACGGGTGACTTTAAGTTTGACTTCACTCCAGTTGGAGAACCTGCAGACTTGCACCGTATGGCTGCCCTTGGTGAAGAAGGCGTGCTCTGCCTCCTCTCTGACTCGACAAATGCGGAAGTGCCAACCTTTACCAACTCTGAAAAAGTCGTTGGTCAGTCTATCATGAAGATCATCCAAGGCATTGAAGGACGTATCATCTTTGCATCCTTTGCCTCAAATATCTTCCGTCTCCAGCAAGCAACAGATGCTGCTGTTAAGACTGGACGCAAGATTGCGGTCTTTGGGCGTTCGATGGAAAAGGCCATTGTCAATGGAATCGAGCTTGGCTACATCAAAGCTCCTAAGGGAACCTTTATCGAGCCAAATGAAATCAAAGATTATCCTGCAGGCGAGGTTCTGATCCTCTGTACAGGTAGTCAAGGGGAGCCGATGGCAGCCCTTTCTCGTATCGCTAACGGAACCCACCGTCAGGTGCAACTCCAACCCGGCGATACGGTTATCTTCTCTTCTAGCCCAATCCCTGGAAATACGACTAGCGTCAACAAGTTGATTAACATTATCTCAGAAGCTGGTGTCGAAGTCATCCACGGAAAGATTAACAATATCCACACCTCTGGACACGGTGGTCAGCAAGAGCAAAAACTCATGCTCCGCTTGATCAAGCCAAAATACTTCATGCCTGTCCATGGTGAATACCGCATGCAAAAAGTCCACGCTGGACTAGCGGTGGATACGGGTGTCGAGAAGGACAATATCTTTATCATGAGCAATGGTGATGTCCTTGCCCTTACTGCAGATTCTGCTCGTATCGCTGGGCATTTCAACGCCCAAGACATCTATGTTGATGGAAATCGTATCGGTGAAATCGGTGCAGCCGTCCTCAAAGATCGTAGAGATCTATCTGAAGATGGTGTCGTTCTAGCAGTCGCAACTGTTGACTTCAAGTCTAAAATGATCTTGTCTGGGCCTGACATCCTCAGCCGAGGCTTTGTCTACATGAGAGAATCTGGAGACTTGATTCGTCAAAGCCAGCGCATCCTCTTCAATGCCATTCGTATCGCATTGAAAAATAAGGACGCCAGCATACAATCTGTCAATGGTGCCATTGTCAACGCTATTCGTCCTTTCCTCTATGAAAACACCGAACGTGAACCGATTATCATCCCTATGATCCTCACACCAGATGAAGAAGAATAAATCAACAAAACAGCCCCGTCTTCGGAGCTGTTTTTTCTATGCTTTCTTTTCTTGATTTTTAGAAATACTACGGTTTTTACCTTCGAGATAGACCATCAAAATAGAAATATCTGCTGGATTTACTCCCGAAATACGGCTTGCTTGGCCGATGGTTTCTGGATTGATAAGTTTGAACTTCTGGCGAGCTTCTGTTGCGATGGAGTCAATATCATCCCAATCAATATTGGCTGGAATACGTTTTTCTTCCATTCGTTTCATCTTGGCAACCTGGTCCATAGCTTTGGAAATATAGCCTTCGTACTTGATTTCTGTTTCAATCAATTCGATAATCTTGTCATCCAAGTCCTCGGCAGCTGGCCCTATGAAAGTTACCACATCTTTGTAAGAAACTTCTGGACGGCGAAGGAATTCTTTGGCTGTCACCGCATCTGTCAACGGCTTGAAGCCCATTTCCTCAACCTTAGCATTGGTTTCTTTGACTGGCTTGAGTTTGATACTGTCTAGGCGCTTCATCTCATTGTCAAATTGATTTTTCTTGATTTCAAAGTGGGCCCAACGTTCATCATCCACAAGCCCAATCTCTCGACCCATCTCTGTCAAACGCATATCGGCATTGTCATGACGGAGGATGAGACGGTATTCTGCACGACTGGTCAAGAGACGGTAGGGTTCAATGGTTCCCTTGGTCACCAAGTCATCAATCATGACCCCAATATAACCGTCACTGCGCTTCAAAATCAACTCAGGCTTACCTTGGATTTTCAGAGCTGTGTTGATACCAGCGATAATCCCTTGCCCAGCAGCTTCTTCGTAACCTGACGTTCCATTTGTCTGACCAGCAGTGAAAAGACCTGAGATTTTCTTGGTTTCCAGAGTGGCACGTAACTGGTGAGGCAAGACCATGTCGTACTCGATAGCATAACCAGTTCGCATCATCTCAGCATTTTCCAAACCTTTGATAGAATGAACTAGCTCGCGCTGTACATCTTCAGGCAGACTGGTTGAAAGACCTTGAACATAGACTTCCTCTGTATTGCGTCCTTCTGGCTCTAGGAAAAGTTGGTGACGTTCCTTGTCCGCAAAGCGCACAATCTTGTCCTCAATCGATGGACAGTAACGAGGCCCCACTCCCTTGACCACACCTGTAAACATAGGCGCACGGTGGAGGTTGTTTTGGATAATCTCATGACTGGTACCATTAGTGTAGGTCAACCAGCATGGCACTTGATCCTTAACATAGTCCTCATCACGTGAAGTGTAGGAGAAGTGATTTGGTGCTTCATCCCCTGGCTGAATCTCTGTCACATCGTAATTGATAGAAGAAGCCTTGACACGTGGAGGAGTTCCTGTCTTGAAACGACCGATTTCGAGTCCCAATTCCTTGAGGTTATCAGCTAGGTTAATCGAAGCTAGACTGTGGTTAGGACCTGATGAGTACTTGAGATCTCCGATGATGATTTCCCCACGGAGGGCAGTCCCTGTCGTCACGATAACAGCCTTGGCAGCATACTCTTGATGGGTCGCTGTACGAACACCGACCACCTTACCATCTTCCACCAAAATCTCATCAATCATGGTTTGACGAAGGGTGAGATTCTCTTGATTTTCAACTGTTTTGCGCATTTCCTTAGAGTAAAGCTCCTTGTCAGCCTGCGCACGAAGGGCACGGACAGCAGGGCCTTTCCCTGTGTTGAGCATCTTCATCTGGATGTAAGTCTTGTCAATGGTTTTGGCCATCTCGCCACCGAGGGCATCGACTTCACGCACGACAATCCCCTTGGCAGAACCACCGATTGAAGGGTTACAAGGCATGAAAGCCAGCATTTCAATGTTGATGGTCGCAAGCAAGACCTTGCAGCCCATACGGCTAGCGGCCAAGGAAGCCTCGACCCCAGCGTGTCCCGCACCGATTACAATAATATCGTATTCTTCAGTAAAATTATAAGTCATTTCTTAACCTTTCAAAAATTTCTCGCAAATAAGGAACTATCTTTTCCTCCTCTAGAGCTTGATCCATAGTAACCCATTTAAAGTGTGTATGCTCTTCAGGATCTAATCTAATAATTGGCTTCTCCCCAACCCACTCTGCTTTATAAACTAAGCGAGTAAAAACAGTATCCTTAGAGGTATCCAGTTGACTATCTTCGTGAAGAAGTTTGAGCGAACTGCTATCTAGCCTAACTCCCGCTTCTTCAACACATTCTCTAAGAGCCCCATCTCGCGGAAGCTCACCCTTTTCAACCCCGCCACCAGGAATATCCCAGTAAGTTGGATAAACGTTGGGTTCTCCTCTTTTAATTTCCGAACGCTGAATGAGCAAATAATCACCACCACTATGAACAAGTACATGGGCAATAAGCTTAACCATCATTTTCTCTCCTATTCCTCAAGATGAATGTGTCGCAGCTGGCCGTCCCAATCTGGTAGGGCTGTTTTTAAAAAGGCTGGAACGAGCTGGATATTCTGGAGCTGATCCAAATCAATCCACTCACAAGGCTGCGTTTTTTCATCTTCCTGCATGGTCAATGGGGCATCCTCCAGCAAGTTCACCAGATAATGAAACTCAATGTTGTGATAGGAAACACCGTCTTGTTCAAAACGATTTTCGACCACAAAAGCTAGCTGCCCAGCTTGAGCTTTGACACCCAGCTCTTCCCTCACTTCACGAACTACCGCTTCTTCCGTGCTTTCATTGACTTGAATCGCACCGCCGATAGTGTAATACTTGCCCCTGTCTTTGGTAACTAGGAGTTTGCGATTTTGGAGAATCAAGGCTGTCGCCCGAACACCAAAAACTGTATTTCCCACTTTTGTCCGAAAGTCTTGTTGAGTCATTTTTATCCTTTCCCTTAAACGACACAAAAACAGTCAAAACTCCAAAGAAGTGCAGGACAAAAAGCCTGCAACATCCATGAGCTTTGACCATCATTTCTATTGCTTTTATTATTGTAGCAAATTGAGAAAATTTGTCAATCTAAATGTACTGACAAACTTGTCCATCACGATAAGCATTGTCAATCAAACCGCCACCTAGACACTCTTCGCCATCGTAAAAGACAACTGCCTGTCCTGGTGTGATGGCGCGTTGCGGTTCCGCAAAGACGACCTCCGCCTTGTCTCCTTTGACATGTACAGTCACCTTAGAATCAGGCTGACGGTAGCGGAATTTAGCCGTACATTCTAGCGTAAATTCCTCTGGCATCTCACGAGTAAAATGGACTTGACTAGCCTCTAGACTGATTGACATGAGCGAATCATGGTAGAATCCTTGACCGACATAGAGGATATTCTTGCTCAGGTCTTTTCCGACAACGAACCAGGGAGCATTGTCACCGCCGTGTTGCCCACCGATACCGAGTCCGCCACGCTGACCAATCGTATAATACATCAGACCTGCATGCTCACCCATATCACGTCCATCCACAGTCATCATGCGACCAGGCTGGGCTGGTAGGTAGTTGCTGAGAAAGTTTTTAAAGTTCTTTTCTCCGATAAAGCAAATCCCTGTCGAGTCTTTCTTCTTAGCAGTCGCAAGTCCTGCTTCTTCTGCTAGTCTGCGAACTTCAGGCTTTTCCAAATGCCCCAGTGGGAACATGGTTTTTTGGAGTTGTTCCTGCGAAAGTTGACTGAGGAAATAGGTCTGGTCCTTGCCATTGTCCACGCCACGAAGCATGTGAACAATACCATCCTCATCACGCGCCACTCGAGCATAATGCCCTGTCGCTACATAGTCTGCACCCAAGGTCATGGCATAGTCCAGAAAGGCCTTGAACTTGATTTCCTTGTTGCACATAACGTCTGGATTTGGCGTGCGTCCTGCACGGTATTCCGCTAGGAAATACTCAAAAACGCGGTCCCAGTACTCTTTTTCAAAATTGACAGAGTAGTAGGGAATGCCGATCTGATCTGCCACCGCGGCCACATCCTTGTAATCTTCGGTCGCCGTACAGACGCCGTTTTCATCTGTGTCGTCCCAGTTCTTCATGAAGATACCGATCACATCGTAGCCCTGCTCCTTGAGCAAGAGAGCCGTCACCGACGAATCAACACCACCACTCATCCCCACAACAACACGTGTTTTAGAGTTATCACTCATGGTAAGTCTCCCATCTATTCGTTTATTCATACCCTTCAAAATTCTATTTACTATGACTTTCAAAAGAATTTCTTTGAGTATAGTCTTTTCGTTTGCTTTTAGGACTAGGCAACGAGTCGCAGGCATAACTTGAGTTCGCTCAATCAGTCTGGGAGACTGATTGAGGTTATAAATCAGACAAGCTCAGCTTGCATCTCATTGCGAGTTAACGACGTAATAAAAGATAAACGAAATGACTAGTTCACGATTGAAGGTCGTGTGTGCTTCAACGATTGAAGGTCGCTTGAGCAGTATTCATTATAACACGCTTGGTTGGAGAAGACAAGAAAGAGGCTGATAAATCATCTCAGCCTCTCTTTCATACTTTGCAAATGAATCAATTTTCCCCTTTAAGTTCTTTCTTCGCTTGTTCTATCTGGTATTTCACTTGCTCAAAGCCGGTTCCTCCTAAGGAATTCCGTCTCTGAACAGCGGTTTCTGGGCGCAAGTAGATATAAATATCTTCTTCAATCAAGGGATGGTAGGTTTGCAACTCCTTCAAATCCCAATCTTGGATATTTTTACTATGCTTGATAGAGTCTAGAACCAATTTTCCTACAATTTCATGCGCTTCTCTAAAGGGAAGACCTTTTTCAGCCAAATAATCTGCCAGTTCGGTCGCATTCGAAAAATCATTCTCTGTGGATTGCTGCATTTTGGTCTTATTAACCTGCATGTTCGATAGCATACCTGCCAACACATCCAGAGAATTTAAAATCGTTTCTACTGTATCAAACATGCCTTCCTTGTCCTCTTGCAAATCCTTATTGTAAGCCAAAGGCAAAGACTTCATGACGGTCAATAGTCCAAGCAAGTGCCCGTAAACTCGTCCTGTCTTCCCTCGAATCAATTCGGCCATATCAGGATTTTTCTTCTGGGGCATGATAGACGAACCTGTTGAAAAGCTATCAGACAAGCTAATGTACTGATACTCAAAACTGCACCAATTGATGATTTCTTCACAAAAACGACTCATATGCATCATCAGAATGCTGGCATTTGACAGGAATTCTAAGATAAAATCACGGTCACTCACTGCATCCAAGGAATTGGTATAGGGTTGTTGGAAGCCCAATAAATCACTCGATAATTGACGATCAATTGGAAAAGTTGTCCCCGCTAAGGCAGCTGCACCCAGTGGAGATAGGTCCGTATGTTTCAAGTTAAATGCAAAACGCTCGCTGTCCCTTTGAAACATATTGTAATAAGCCATGAGATGGTGAGCAAGACTAATCGGTTGGGCGTGCTGTAAATGGGTATAGCCTGGCATGATGGTTTCCACATGTTTTTCAGCCAAATCCAGCAAAACACTGTTCAGATTCGCCAACTTATCCAAGACATGGCCAAGCTGCTCCTTTAGATATAAGTGCATATCCGTTGCGACTTGGTCATTCCGAGAACGAGCCGTGTGCAGTTTCCCAGCCAGAGGACCGATTTTCTCTGTCAGCAACACTTCCATATTCATATGAATATCTTCATTTGCAATATCAAAATGAAGCTCTCCTGCCTCTAAATCTCGCAACAAAGCTTGCAGACCATCTTGGATCTGCTCTGCCTCTTCCAAGCTCAAAATGCCAGTCTGTCCTAGCATTTGAACATGAGCTAGGGAACCCATCAAATCAAATTTTGCCAGCTGGTGGTCAAAGGAAATACTCGCACCGAACTGCTCTACCCAATCTTCCACAGTGCCTTCAAATCGACCACCCCATAATTTTGTATTTTTCGGCATATCCTGTCGTCCCTTTCTATCGCGTCACTACTCAACATTTTTCTGAACTTCTGAATAAACCTTAGTCGGAAGTCCCCAAAGCTTGATAAATCCAACAGCCGCATCTTGGTCAAAGGTATCTGCGCTAGTATAAGTCGCCAAATTTTCATCGTAAAGAGAATTTGGAGATTTCCGAGCCACTACCTGAGCATTCCCCTTATAGAGTTTAACTTTTGCAGTTCCATTGACAACTTTCTGTGTCTCCTTGATATAGGCAATCAAAGCCTGAGTTTCTGGGCTAAACCACAAGGCATTATAGATGAGATTGGACAACTCATTTTCGATAATAGGTTTGAAATGAGCCACTTCTCTCACAAGAGTCAAGTCCTCAATCTCCTTATGAGCTGCCAATAAAGTCACAGCACCTGGACACTCATAAATCTCTCTTGACTTAATACCGACTAGGCGATTTTCCACATGGTCAATACGACCAACACCGTGTTTGCCCGCAATTTCATTTAGCTTTTGAATCAAAGCCGCCACTTTCATCTTCTCTCCATTGAGGGAAATGGGCACCCCGCAACTAAACTCAATGTCAATAAATTCTGGACTGTCTGGTGCCTCTTCTGGAGAAGATGTGATTCCAAATGCTTCTTCTGGCGCTTGGTTCCAAGGATTTTCCAAGACACCACATTCATTTGCACGTCCCCAAAGATTTTGATCGACAGAGTAAGGATTGTCAAGGTCAGCAGGAACTGGGACGCCGTTTTCTTTGGCATATTGGATTTCTTCTTCACGTGACCATTTCCACTCACGAACAGGCGCAACTACTTTTAAATTGGGATCCAAAGCTGCAATCGAGACTTCAAACCGAACTTGGTCGTTTCCCTTGCCTGTACAACCATGGGCAATTGTAGTTGCCCCCGTCTGATGAGCTATTTCAACGAGTTTTTTTGAAATAAGAGGGCGACTCAGAGCAGATACCAAGGGATACTTTTGTTCATAGTAGGCATGAGCCTGAAGGGCCACTAAAACATAGTCATTAGCAAATTCTTCCTTAACATCAATGACATAAGACTCTACAGCCCCAACCTTGAGAGCTTTATCATGGATGAACTCCAAATCTTTTCCTTCACCCACATCCATACAAACAGCGATTACATCATAATCTTTTTTTAACCATGTAATAGCAACTGATGTATCCAATCCACCTGAATAAGCTAAAATGACTTTTTCCTTACTCATTTCTCTTCCTTCTTTCTATTTTTCGATAGAGGCTTTAAAAGCATCGTCAATCAATTTGTCCAACTCCCCAGAATCCTTCAACTTCTGGATGGTTTTATCAACCGCTTCTTTCAATTCCTTACTATCTTTTTTCATCGCAACAGCGTAGGAATCTTCTTTGTCATTATCAAAATCAAACTCAGCGATGGCTAGGTCTGGATTATTCTCTACAAATCCTTTCGCCACTGGTTCCTCAAAGATAACCGCATCCAGTTGCCCTGATTTCAAATCTGTTATCAAATTTCCATTTTTAGGAAGTGAAACGAGAGAAGAATCCTGCAAGGTTTCTTTAGCCAGAGTTTCCTGGATAGAACCTTTCTGCGCTCCAACCTTTTTCTGAGCCAAATCCTTGACTGATTGGTAATTCGTTAATTCAGATTTTCTTACGATAACCTTATTTTTCGAAGTGTAGTAGGGAATTGAAAAATCGTAAACTTGACTTCTCTCTTCCGTTTTAGAAACACCTGATATGGCAAGATCGGCCTTGCCTGAATCAAGACTAGCTAGTACATTGTCAAAACTCATTGGAGAAAACTCCACTTCTACACCTAGTTCCTTTGCGATGGCTTTGGCTAGTTCAACATCTGAACCTACAATCTGATTTTTCCCATCAACTAATTTCTGATATTCAAATGGAGCAAACTCTGGATTTAGGGCCACCACCAATTTTCCTTTAGCCTTAATGGCTTCAACACCTTGGGATTGAGTGTTACTACAAGCAAATAATAAGGGAAACATAAGCAAACCAAACATCGTCATCAACACCTTCTTCACTTTATTCATAGAAGAACCTCCTTTTATTTTTATACTTAATTATTGTATAAATAATACTCCTCTCATCCTCGTTTGTCAAGAGGAAACTGTATTTTATTTCA
>CAJZDE010000029.1:0-10113 GCA_915063165.1 uncultured Streptococcus sp. | reverse complement strand
TTCTCGACTGTTTTTATTTTCTCCACATCCTGCCAATCCTATCATGATCAATCCTACTAAAACTAACTTTGCGAAAAACATACGTCTTTTCATAATACTCTCCTTATTTATGTTCAGTTCAATCAGGATATTTAAAATGTTATCAAATTAATTAGAAACACTATTTCTATCATCTATCCAACTTGAAACTATCTCACTCATTCCATCATTTGGGGTATCCTTAAAAGCAATATTAACATTCAATCGATAACCTTTTGTATTATTATAAGATTCCGCTCCACTTATTGATAACATGTGTTCTCCATTTGAATTAAGGAAATTATTTATCGTAGAGTTATCACTAATATAATAGATTTCAAACACATTGCGATTTGAAAAATATCGAAACTTTTCAAGCTTCATCTTAGATAAAACATCTATATTCAAACTTAATTTTTGGAACAGAAAACCTTTATAACCCCAAATTTTTTCCGCTACCTCATTGTTAGAAAATATAAATTCACCATCCTTATATTCTACATCAACATGCTCTTTCACTTCTTCTTTATATGGATCAGTAGAAATTTGTATAGTCTCTATCTTTCCTTTTATGGTTTGACTTTCTTCATCTCCATCTAAGGAAACTACTGTTCTGAGCGAATCCTTATAAAATGTTTGAGTAATATTAAACCCTTTCGGAAATTGCTTAAACAAATCAAACAGATTCTCTGTTGGATAGACACGACTAACCTCAGAGACTTTATTTTCAATCCATTCTCGACTGTTTTTATTTTCTCCACATCCTGCCAATCCTATCATGATCAATCCTCCTAAAAGTAATGTTGTGAAAAACGCACGTTTTTTCATAACCTTCTCCTTACTTATGATAATTAATAAAACAACTAATCATATTTCCCTTATAGTATACCATAAAAGGCTGATATGACCGTTCCCTCGGTGATGTTAACCCCCTGTCTAATTCATTTTGGAATACTGTAATCCTAAAGGTCATGATATAATAGATAGTGAATAACAAACATTACTAAAAGGAGAAATGTATGAAAAAAACGTTTAGACTTTGTTACCTAGCTTGTGTGACAATACTAACCCTTGCCCTTGTCGCTTGCTCATCAAAGCCATCTACTAGTTCTACAAATAATTCAAACAATCAGGCTTCCACCTATCATAAGAAAGATGTAACTGGTCCTGCTGCTTCATTTGACTGGAATGCCAAAGTTGAACCTACCAACTATGAGAGAACCTTTGTTGAAACCAACAGTGGCAGTCAATTTAATAAAACTTTAGATCGCACGAAAGAGGCGGCTGAGAATCTTGAAAAAAAGAAAAAGGAAATTTCTGATCCTAAGGTTCAAACGGCCCTCAAATTAGTGGATGCTGTCTTTGTCAATCAAGAAAATTTTGACCTAGTTGTGAAATCAGCGGGTGCTAGCAATCAAGAAGAGTTATTTGATAAGACTTGGAACGAATATTTAGTCCCTGAATTAACTAAAATCCGTCCAAATTTTTCAAATGATACCATCTTTGAGTATAAGGGAGAAAAATATCCTCTGAAAATTTATGCACCAATGTTTTTCAAGGTCAACACCAATGCATTAGGAAAAGCAGGTGCCTATACTCTTGAGGACTATAAGGTAGAAGGCGACATGGTTTATTTGAAATTTATGTCCCCAGCTGTAGATACTTACCAATATGAAGTCAAAGCATCCTATCACACAGACAGTCTCGAATTCTTTCAAGGACTGGTGGAAGAACAACAAAAGGTTCTTGAAACAGACTATGCTAAAGCTCTAAATATTCGATTTGTTTATCAATTAGCGGCGCTTGATTTTAAAGCAAATAACTATGTCGATTTAGAGGGAATGGATTATCTTGATCGTAACACCCATTACCTCGCCATAAAAGTGGATAATAATGGTGAAGCTAGCCTTGATAATGAAAATCTCGCCAACCTTTTACAAATTAGCATGAAGGCTTCAAACGAGGCCAATAAAGGAAAATTTGAATAAATCTTTAAAGCATAAAAAAATCACCTCAAACAGGTGATTTTTTGTGTATTCATCTTATCTATAAACCGTCTTAAATCCGACACTGGATACCCTTACTCCCCCAACTCAGCACTGTAGGCGATAATCTGATCAACTGTGTCTGACAAAAATTGGATGGTATCACGGAGTGGTTTGTCTGTTGAGATATCCGCTCCGATAATCATGGCTGACTCAAGTGGTGTCTTGCTGCCACCTGATTTAAGAAGATTGAGCCAGTCTCTAGCTCCAGTCTCAGAGTTTTTCAGATGGAGGTAACCTGCAGTCGAGATGACAAGACCAGCAGAGTAAGTGTAACTATACAAGCCCATGTAGTAGTGAGCTTGGCGCATCCAAGTCAGTGCCGCATCGTCATCAATTTCAATAGCATCTCCCCAGAAATCTGTCAAAACTTCCTTCATAATGCTGTTGAGTTTGCTTGCTCCAAAGGTTTCCCCTTCTTCAATCAATGTATAAACCTTACGCTGGAAGGCTGCCTCCAAGAGGTGGGTGATGAAATTATGGAAGTAGGTATCTGTCAAGCGGTGGGCAAGAGCGAAACGTTTTTGACGAGGGTCGTCAGATTGGTGCTCCAAGTAATCACTAAGAAGCAATTCATTGAAGGTTGATGGCGCTTCGACGTAGTAGGTCGACATATGAGCATTGAAGTAACTTTGGTGATTGTCTGAAAAGATGAATTGACCAGAATGTCCGATTTCATGAATCAAGGTATAGACATCACTCAAACGACCAGTCCAGCTCATGAGGACATAGGGGTGCACGCGATACGGATCCGCCGCATAACCACCAGAATCCTTGCCACTATTAGCAGCAAAGTCCACCCATCGTTCCTCTTGATAACGAGCAACTTCCTGACAATATTCTTGTCCCAAAGGTTCTACTGACTTCATGACCAAATCATAGGCATCGTCAATAGTCACTTCAGGATTCAGGGCGCTATCCAAGTCCAATTTCCAGTCTGCAAAAGTCATCTTTTCAAGACCATTGACCTTGGCAACATGCTTGAGGTATCTCTGGGCAACTGGCGCAAAGTCCTTCATGATGAGGTCGATCTGGCGGTCAAACATGGCACGGTCAACTTCTTGCTCAGCTAGAAGATAGTCAAAAACTGAGTCATAGCCCTTCATATCTGCCAACAATTTCTCAGACTTGACTTGGGCTAAATAGGCTGCCGCAGCCGTATTTTGGTGCTTACGGAGTCCCTCTAAAAAAGAACGGAAAGATTTCTCACGAACCTCAGCGTCCTCGTGGTTTTGGTAGAAATTTTCATAGGTCACAAAGCTGTTTTTGTAGGTTTTGCCATGGGCTTCAAAGTCAGCCATTTCAAAGTCCCCAGCTCGCATCTTGGTGTAAATATCCTGTGGGCTATAGAAAACTTCACCCAGATTGGTCAATGCCTTTTCCACATCCGCACCTAGGTAGTGGGCTTTTTTGATTTTGGCCTGACGAATGGCTGCCGTTAAGTGTGGCAGCTCACCCAAACGGTCCAAGACTTCCTCATCAGCTTCCACCAAGGCGTCGTCAAAGAAGGTCAAGGCTACACTGGCATCTGTCTCAAAGTCCATCCCAGCTTGGGCGATATTGGCGAACTCTTCATTGCTATAGTCTGTCGTCTGAGGCATAAAGGCGTAATTGCCGATATGACTCATCTGGATATAGATTTGCTCCAATTCCGCAAAGGCCTTCTCAAAATCCTCAAAAGTGTGAAGA
Source organism: uncultured Streptococcus sp. (assembly GCA_915063165.1). Lineage (GTDB taxonomy): Bacteria > Bacillota > Bacilli > Lactobacillales > Streptococcaceae > Streptococcus. The sequence continues at coordinate 6,361 of CAJZDE010000029.1, read as the reverse complement.
TTGCCCTTGTAGTCACGGCTAAATTGATTGATGTCTTCGCGCGTTTTCTCGATTGCACGCAAGAAATCCTCACGGTCTTGGTATAGGGCTGTTAAGTCCCAAAGTTCCTTTTCTGGAAATTCTGAACGGTGTTTTTGTTCCATTTTCTTCCTCTTATTTCTCTAATTCTACTAAAACACTAAGGGCTGATAAGGCGTAAAGTGGGGCTGTTTCAGCTCGCAAGATGCGAGGGCCAAGCCCTGCCAAGACGGCTCCTTTAGCTTCAAAACTTTCAATTTCTGCTGGTGAGAGACCACCTTCTGGACCAAAGATAAAGAGCAATTTGGCTCCTTTTTCTAGTCCAGTAACTGCTTGCAAAAGCGCAGCGGTTTCTCCTTCTTTAGCTGACTCTTCATAGGCCACTACGATAGAGTCAAACTGGTCCAGTTGGGCTAGAAAATCTGCTTTTTTCTCGAAAAGCTGGATACTTGGAACGATATTACGTTTACTTTGCTCTGCTGCTCCAAGGGCGATTTTTTCTAGTTTTTCAACTTTCTTGCCTAGTTTCTTGCCGTCCCATTTGGCAACTGACCAATCGGCAGGAAAGGCCCAGATTTGGCTAGCGCCTAGTTCCGTCACTTTTTGAGTAATAAACTCCAGCTTGTCTCCCTTGGGAAATCCAGATGCGATGGTTACTTGAACGGGCAGTTCTACATTGTCAGCTAATTCTTGAACCAACTCAAACTGACGATTTTCCACATCCAGCACGCGCGCCAAGCGCTTGACGCCATCATCAAAGACCAAGGTCACCTCATCCTCTTCTTTCAGGCGCATGACCTGAAACATATGCTTGCTGGTTTCCTTGTCCTCGATAGTGACAGGAGAGATAGGACTGCCTTTGACAAAATACTGTTGCATGCTAGCCTCCAATCACACCTGAAATATCCTTGGTCTTCTTAAAGACACAGGCATTCCATTCCCCTTGAATCATGTGAGTTTCAAGGAAAAATCCAGCCGCTTCTGCTGACTCCCGCACCATGCCCCACTTATCCTTGATAATGCCACTCATGATGAGATAGCCTTCGTTCTTGACCAAGCGATAAGCATCATCCGTCAGATGAATGAGAATATCCGCCAAGATATTAGCCACAATCACATCTGCCTCAATCTCCACACCCTTAAGCAAATCTCCTGCCGTTACATGGATATTTTCCATGCCAAGGTTGAGCTCAATATTTTCCTGAGCGACACGAACAGCCACGTCATCCAGGTCATAGGCGAAGATTTCCTTGGCACCCAAAAGTGAACTAGCAATGGAAAGGACACCTGATCCTGTCCCCACATCTAGCACTGTTTCGCCACCACGAAGGACCTGCTCCAAGGCAAAGAGGCTCATCTTGGTCGTCGGGTGGGTTCCAGTTCCAAAGGCCATACCAGGATCTAGCTTGATAATCTTTTCTCCCGTAGTCGCCTCATAGTCTGTCCAGGACGGTACGATGGTCAAGTCATGAGTAATGCGGGCTGGCTCGTAATATTTCTTCCAGTTGTCTGCCCAGTCTTCCTCAGCCAAGGCAGTCGTGCCCATCTTGACCTCTCCCAAGTCCATAAAATCCGTCAAGTCTGCCAAGCGAGCCTGCAAGTCCTCCTCAACAACTGCCACATCAACCGTATCAGGGTAGTAGGCTGTCACCACGATTTCTTCTTGCTGTTCCACCTCAGGAAAAATCTCACCAAATCGGTCTACATTCCCCACATAGTCCATACTATCTTCGATCGCAACACCTTGCGCTCCCAGCTCAATCAGGAGATTAGAGACCAACTCCTCTCCCTCACGCTTGACTGTAACTTTTAACTCTTGCCATGTTTCCATAATTAAGATACCAAGCCCGTAAAACACAAAGTCAAAATAGGAAACTCTCTGAAGACGCTTGTGTCTAAGAGAAGTTTATCTTTTTGGCACAGTGTTTAGGGCGGGTTCAGTTTAGAAATGCAACCGAACCATCCTTTCTATTTGTCAATCAATTTTTTCATGTAGACCATATCCATACCTTCTTTTTCAGGTTCGATATGGGTTTGACGGTAGCCATTTTTCTCATAAAAGGCAACCATGCCCGCATCCTGTAATACCGTACACAAATCCCACTGTTTAATCGTTGGAAATTCCTTTTCCAGCAATTCCAATCCTTCAGAACCATAACCTTTTCCTTGATACTGGGGCAAAATCGCTGCCGTTCCCAACCAAGCCTCCGTCAACTCTTCATTGGTCTGAACTCGTAAAAATCCGATATTTTCGTCCTTTTCTTTCAAAAAGTAGTAGTAACTATTGGGACGCTCAAACAATTTCCACTTGATTCGTTCACGATCCTCTAGGTAGGGATCATACTCATCTTGATATTTCTCATAGACAGCCTTAAAGCTAGCCCTTTGAATTGCAATTACGGTTTCTAAATCCTCTGCTCCTGCTCGGACAATCTGAATCATACTACTACCCCCAAATACACACTCTCTCAACTAGTACTTCTATACTCTTCCACACGCTGTTTTACTGACCCTTAAATTCTTCAATCACATCTGTGTAGTGTTCTTTCATTGCGCTATGAATCTGCTGTTTAAAAATACCAAACGTAAGATAATAAACAAATAGAACAATTCCTGCTAACAGTATCAAAAATAAAAAATATACTGAAAGGGGCAGTACGAGACCTCTACCACTCAGTAAGGGTATAGCAAGCATTAATACCCAAATACCAGCCATAGAAATCCCAGCTACTTTCGTACCACTTTCTCTCTGCTTCTTTAACTTTAAATATTCCATATAGATGAATGTAGCTTCTTCTCTAGAATATTGTCCAGTTTTTAGTTTGCGTTTAACTTCCTTGTTTAACGTCGTTGTTGCAATTGCAAAAATCATTTTACTTCCTCCAAATATTCCCTCAATCTTCCTTGCAACTGAGGTACTGCCTGTTTAGAATTTAGAAATTCCTCAATGCTCATCAGTTTGTAGCCCTGCCCTTCATCTCCAAAGACGATACTATCAAACTGTTCCTGCCTTAACTTGCCAACTAGAAAGACGGATTCTTTTCCCTCAAAAAGCATACTTGGGTAAACCTTACTCCAAAGCAGACAATCCTCAGTCAGATGAATTCCTAGTTCTTCGTAAACTTCACGCGCCGCGCACTCAAAAGGACTTTCATTCCCCTCACGGCCACCACCTGGTAACTCCCACATATTGGGCCAAGGAATGCTGGGCTTGTCATCGCGTAAGATAGTTAAAATCCTATCCTCACAAAAGAGGGCAATTTTGCAACCTGTGAAATCAGAAATTTCTATTTCCATATCAAACTCCTTCGGATAATTCTTTCTCCAACTCTGCTAACCAGCTTTCATAATAACGTTTCTCATCCCGCACCAAACGGCTGGTCACCTTGTTTTTTCTAGCAATTTTTATAGCCTTGTCAGTCTGTTCCATATCTTTCTTTACCAGAAATTGATACCAGGCTTGCATTATCTGCGTATCTGTCATTTTTAGAGACAAAAAGGATTTAACGCTTCGAATACTTGCATATTGCTCCGCTTTCTCATGATCTCCTTCAAGCAAGGCAATTTGAAGAAGGTATAATTGAGAAAGAGTTTTAGACATTGGATTATCAGTTCTATCTAATAAAGACTGAAAGTGTTTTTTGGCAGTCTCTATCTGACTATCGAATATGAAAACTAGTCCCTGAAAAATCTGAATGCTTTCTGCAAAACTCCCTTTCGCATCCTCAGCAACAGGCATGATAAAGTCTTTCAAATCATATTCTTGAGGAGCTAGCAAGGTCTGGGCAGAATGCCTCAACACCGAGTAGGCGTATTTGGTATTTTCAGGCTGTTGTAGCAATTCCCAAATTTTCGCTCCATCGGTAATCCCAACTGGCTTTGCATTGATGAGAAGAAAAGATAGATTTAGACAAATCCAAGTAGCTGCAAAATACCAGTTAGCTGTCAAAAATCCATACAATATCGCCAATAAAATCAAGCTAAGATGAACTATCAAGCCGCCTGCAAGCATCAGGATGATTCTTTGGTCGCTTTCATCTTCTTTCAATCCAATATACTGAGCGCCAACATTTTTCAGAACAGCTGTTCGACTCAGGTGAAACTTGCCTGGCTTTTTGGTCAAAAGAAAATTTCCTAATCCAAAAGCCACCAGGCGATAGCCTGTCAGGTAGCCGCAAAATGCGTGCCCCAGCTCATGAAGGATAAATATCAGATAAATGCTGAGAAAAGTAAATAGATAGCCTGGAATAAAGACTAAAGAAAAATCTAACTCTTTAAAGGCAATCGTCCCAAAAACAAATCCCAGCATCAAAAAAACAAAGGACAGACCAGAAATAAAAGACAAGCCTATTTTCTTCATATACTTTCTCCCCTAGTCTCTAGTATCTCGGATAAGAATAAAACTCTCCCTCTTCCAAGCCTGCTTTCCCTTCTTCAAAGACTTCTTGGTTCCATTCCATGACGAATTCCTCTGCTTCCGGGGCTTCCAAAAAGTCCATAAGGGCATCTAGTCCAACCTCTGCTGTATCTTTGAGGAATAGAGCAAAATAAGCTAAAAATTCGCGAGAAAATCCTTTCTTCGGCAGATAAGGGATGACAGCCAGATAGTCTTCTGCATTAACTGTTGACTTGGCTGGATTGTAGAAAAGAACTGCTTCCTCAAAGAGGATATCGTCCGATGACACCTCTCCGTCCTCATCAACCATCTCCACGCCTGCAGCATTTTGTGCTTCCAACAAAAAACTCACTTCAACCGCGTGATTGCGCTTGTCCCAACTAATCTCAAAGTCAAAGGGAAAGTTCTTGTCCAACTCCTCCTCTAAAACATCTAAAAATCCGTATGTTGCCATTTTGTCCTCTTTCTATGCGATTCTTTAATCGCCCCGATTGCTCGGAAATATGCTAAAATAGATACTACCATCTTACCACATATACATCAGAAAATCCATGTTAGAAAGGACTGCTATGCCAGACAATCTCGCGCTTCGCATGCGCCCCAAAACCATCGACCAGGTCATCGGTCAGGAGCATCTAGTCGGACCTGGAAAAATTATCCGTCGCATGGTGGAAGCCAATCGTCTGTCCTCCATGATTCTCTACGGACCTCCAGGAATCGGCAAGACCAGTATAGCCTCTGCCATCGCTGGAACGACCAAGTATGCCTTTCGGACCTTCAATGCGACAGTGGATAGTAAAAAGCGACTGCAAGAAATCGCGGAAGAAGCTAAATTCTCCGGTGGATTGGTCCTACTACTGGACGAGATCCATCGTCTTGACAAGACCAAGCAAGACTTCCTCCTACCACTCTTGGAAAGTGGTCTGGTCATCATGATTGGCGCTACGACTGAAAATCCCTTCTTTTCTGTCACTCCTGCCATTCGTAGCCGTGTTCAGATTTTTGAGTTAGAACCCTTGTCCAATCAAGATGTAAAAAAAGCTCTTCAAACAGCTCTCAGCGAACCTGAGCGCGGTTTTGACTTCCCAGTTGAGCTAGATGAGGATGCGCTGGATTTCATCGCGACCTCTACAAATGGAGACCTGCGTTCTGCCTTTAATTCACTAGATTTGGCTGTTCTCTCTACTTCCGAGAATGACAAGGGCATCCGCCATATCACACTGGATATCATGGAAAACAGCCTCCAACGGAGTTACATTACCATGGATAAGGATGGGGATGGACATTATGATGTTCTCTCTGCTTTACAAAAGTCCATCCGTGGTTCGGATGTGGATGCCAGTCTCCACTATGCTGCCCGCTTGATTGAGGCTGGGGATCTGCCTAGTCTCGCTCGTCGCTTGACCGTTATCTCTTATGAAGATATCGGTTTGGCCAATCCTGAAGCTCAAATTCATACCGTAACTGCTCTAGATGCTGCTCAAAAGATTGGCTTCCCAGAAGCTCGCATTCTCATTGCCAATGTCGTGATTGACTTGGCCCTTTCTCCAAAATCCAACTCAGCCTATGTGGCCATGGACAAGGCCCTTGCTGATCTCAAAACATCAGGGCATTTGCCTATCCCTCGACACCTGCGCGATGGCCACTACAGTGGAAGCAAGGAACTAGGGAATGCGCAAAACTATCTCTATCCGCACAACTATCCTGGAAACTGGGTCAAGCAAGACTATCTGCCAGAAAAAATCAAAGACCAGCACTACTTCACTCCGGAAGATACTGGCAAGTACGAACGGGCTTTGGCGCAACGCAAGGAAACCATTGATAAATTACGGGATTTGTGAAATCCTTTTCAAATAATTGCATTTTCCTCTTGATTTTTTTTGAAAAAGTGGTATCATATAAACATAGAAACGCTGTGGTGTACGACTTCACACTTAAGTGTTGACC
>CAJZDE010000028.1:0-10282 GCA_915063165.1 uncultured Streptococcus sp. | reverse complement strand
ATGCTCCTCACGACATTCATGAGTTGAGAGTGGAGTTGTTGGGAGAAAATATGACCTTTTTGACGGATGCGGGTGTTTTTAGCAAGAAAATGGTTGACTTTGGGAGTCAGCTCTTGCTCAAGTGTGTAGAGGTCAATGAAGGAGAGACGGTCCTTGATGTGGGGTGTGGTTATGGGCCATTGGGCTTGTCATTGGCCAAGGCTTATGGAGTTCAAGCAACCATGGTTGATATCAATAATCGTGCCTTGAACCTAGCGCGACAAAATGCTGAACGTAATAAAGTAGAAGCGACGATTTTCCAATCCAATATCTATGAACAAGTTGAAGGGAAATTTGACCATGTTATTTCCAATCCGCCTATTCGAGCGGGTAAACAGGTTGTTCATGAGATTATCGAAAAGAGCAGAGATTTCTTGAAAGACAGAGGAGATTTAACCATCGTCATTCAGAAAAAACAAGGAGCTCCAAGTGCTAGAAATAAGATGGAAGACGTTTTTGGAAATTGTGAAATCGTAAAGAAAGATAAGGGATACTATATCCTTAGAAGTGTGAAAGAATGAGAGCAGTTGATTTAATCCAAAAGAAACGAGATGGTCAAGAACTGACTACGGCTGAAATCAAATGGTTGGTAGAAGGCTATGTGGCTGGAACTGTTCCAGATTATCAAATGTCTGCTTTTGCTATGGCTGTTTATTTTAAAGGAATGACCACACGTGAGATTTCTGATCTGACGATGAATATGGTCAAGACAGGTCAGGAGTTTGATTTGTCAGCTATTGAGGGGGTTAAAGTTGACAAGCATTCGACTGGTGGTGTAGGTGATAAGGTGACCTTGATTCTGGCTCCCCTTGTTGCGAGTTTCGGTGTACCCGTTGCTAAAATGAGTGGTCGAGGTCTCGGCCATACTGGTGGGACAATTGATAAATTGGAGTCCATTAAGGGCTATCAAGTCGAGCAAAGTCAAGAAGATTTCATTCGTCAGGTACAGGACATTGGTGTATCTGTCATTGGGCAGTCCGATCAGCTGGTTAAAGCAGACAAGCTTCTCTATGCCCTCCGTGATGTGACAGCAACTGTCGACACGATTCCTTTGATTGCGAGTTCGGTGATGAGCAAGAAAATTGCTGCAGGAGCGGATGCCATTTTGCTAGACGTAACGGTCGGTGAGGGTGCCTTCATGAAGACGGTTGGTGAGGCGCGTGAATTGGCTCAAACCATGGTGGATCTTGGTAAGGCTGTTGGTCGAAAGACAGTAGCAGTCATTACTGATATGAGCCAACCCTTGGGAAAAGCTATTGGCAATCGTCTCGAAATCCTTGAGGCAATCGAGATTCTCAAAGGAAATGGCCGAGAAGATATTAGTCACTTTATCTGCGAGCTAGCTCAGATTATGCTTGGATTGGCTGATGTTGAAAAAACGATCGAGGAAATCCGTCAACACCTGGAAAATGGTCAAGCACTGGCTAAGTTTGAAGAAATGGTAGCAGCACAAGGCGGTGATTTAGAAGATCTCTATCGCCCCGTCAAAGTTGCCCATGTGGTGGAAATCCCTGCTCAAGAAACAGGTGTTATCTCAGCTCTTCCTGCAATGGAATTTGGGCTCTATGCCATGAGACTAGGAGCTGGTCGTGCAGTCAAGTCTGATGACTTGGACTATGAAACAGGGATTGTTTTTGAAAAGAAAGTTGGAGACTTCGTTCAAAAAGGAGAAATTGTTGCAAAAGTTTATACAAATGGAAAAATTTCGTCTGAACTAGTTACAGAATTTCAAAAATATGTTAAAATAAATGATGGAGTGCAACGTTTACGAGAAATTATAGAAATTATCTCATAAAATCTGGGAGAATCCGAATATGAAGTTAAATAAATATATCGATCATACGCTTTTAAAGCAAGATGCAAGTCAAGAACAAATTGAACGTTTGCTATCTGAAGCGCGTGAGTACGACTTTGCCAGCGTTTGTGTCAATCCCACATGGGTGAAACATGCGAAAATAGGGCTTGAAGGCTCAGATGTAAAAGTTTGTACAGTAGTAGGTTTTCCTTTGGGAGCAACAACTTCTGCTGTGAAAGCTTTTGAAACAAAAGAAGCTGTTCAAAACGGTGCAGATGAGATTGATATGGTTATCAATGTCGGTGCCCTCAAATCAGGCAATCTGGATTTAGTTGAATCGGACATCCGTGCTGTCGTAGAAGCAAGTGGTGACAAGTTGGTGAAAGTCATTATCGAAGCTTGCTTGTTGACGGACGATGAAAAGGTTGTGGCGTGCCAATTATCCCAGAAAGCAGGTGCTGACTTTGTCAAAACATCAACTGGCTTTTCAACTGGTGGTGCCACTATAGAGGATGTTCAGTTGATGCGTAAAACAGTCGGGCCAGATATGGGAGTTAAGGCAGCTGGTGGAGCTCGTTCATATGCGGATGCTGTTGCTTTTGTGGAAGCGGGCGCTACCCGTATCGGAACATCTGCTGGTGTTGCGATTTTAAAAGGAGAATTGGCAGATGGCGACTACTGAGTTGATTGAACTAGCAATTGAAACCAGCAAACAAGCCTATGTACCCTATTCTCATTTTCCTATTGGAGCTGTTTTAGTAGCCAAGGATGGTAGTATTTATACGGGTGTGAACATCGAGAATGCTAGCTATCCCTTGACTAATTGTGGAGAACGTACTGCTATTTTTAAAGCAGTTTCGGAGGGGCAACGGGAGTTTTCAGAATTGATTGTCTACGGACAAACTGAAAAACCCATCTCGCCATGTGGTGCTTGTCGCCAGGTCATGGTTGAATTTTTTGAACAAGATCTAAAAGTGACTTTAGTCGCTAAAGATAAATCGACGGTCGAGATGACGGTCGGGGAGTTACTTCCATACTCATTTACAGACTTAAACTAGTCTGAGTCACTCTTTGAGTGACGCGGTCCTTGTGGCCAACCAATCCATACTTGCAACATCGTTGCACATCTTATTTAGGAGGTTCAGTAATGAACAAGAAACAATGGCTAGGCCTTGGTCTAGTTGCAGTGGCAGCAGTTGGACTTGCTGCATGTGGTAACCGCTCTTCTCGTAACGCAGCTTCATCTTCATCAGAGATGAAGACCAAAGCAGCGATCGTAACAGATACTGGTGGTGTTGATGATAAATCATTTAACCAATCAGCTTGGGAAGGTTTGCAAGACTGGGGTAAAGAACACAATCTTTCTAAAGATAAAGGTTACACTTACTTCCAATCAACAAGCGAAGCAGACTATGCTAACAACTTGCAACAAGCGGCTGGAAGTTACAACCTGATCTTCGGTGTTGGTTTTGCCCTTCACAATGCAGTTGAGGAAGCAGCAAAAGACCACTCTGACCTAAACTATGTCTTGATTGATGATGTGATTGAAGGTCAAAATAATGTTGCAAGCGTAAGATTTGCGGATAACGAAGCAGCTTACCTTGCTGGTGTTGCAGCAGCGAAAACTACGAAAACAAAACAAGTTGGTTTTGTAGGTGGTATCGAATCTGAAGTTATTTCACGTTTTGCAGCTGGATTCAAAGCTGGTGTTGAGTCAGTAGACCCATCTATCAAAGTCCAAGTTGACTATGCTGGTTCATTTGGTGATGCTGCCAAAGGTAAAACAATTGCAGCAGCTCAATATGCTGCCGGTGCAGACGTTGTCTACCAAGCAGCTGGTGGTACAGGTGCTGGTGTCTTTGCTGAAGCAAAATCATTGAACGAAAACAAAAATGAAGATGAAAAAGTTTGGGTTATCGGTGTAGACCGTGACCAAGCAGCAGAAGGTAAATACACTTCTAAAGATGGTAAAGAATCTAACTTCGTTCTTGTATCTACATTGAAACAAGTTGGTACAACTGTAAAAGATATTGCCAACAAAACAGAAAAAGGTGAATTCCCTGGCGGACAAGTGATTGTCTACTCATTGAAAGATAAAGGGGTTGAACTAGCAGTAACAAACCTTTCAGAAGAAGGTAAAAAAGCTGTTGAAGATGCAAAAGCTAAAATCCTTGACGGAAGTGTAAAAGTTCCTGAAAAATAATGGATAAAAGTCATTTCTTAGGAAGCGGCCATTGGTCGCTTCTTTAAGAATTGAGGCAATTTTTGTCTCAATAGAGCTTGTTAATGTGATTAGCAGGTTTTATTGAAATAAAATAAACCTCTGAAAGGAAGAGCATATGGCACACGAAAATGTCATTGAGATGCGGGATATTACCAAGGTGTTTGGTGAATTTGTAGCAAACGACAAAATCAACTTGCAACTGCGAAAAGGTGAAATTCATGCACTTTTAGGAGAAAATGGAGCGGGTAAATCCACTCTGATGAATATGCTGGCAGGACTCCTTGAGCCAACGAGTGGTGAAATTGTGGTGAATGGTCAGGTTGTAAAACTTGACTCGCCATCTAAAGCCGCTGGTCTTGGAATTGGGATGGTTCACCAACATTTTATGTTGGTTGAGGCTTTTACAGTAGCTGAGAATATCATTTTAGGGAGTGAAATCACTAAAAATGGTGTTCTAGACATAGCTGGTGCTACTAAAGAAATCAAGGCTCTTTCTGAACGTTATGGTTTGGCAGTGGATCCTGCTGCTAAGGTGGCGGATATTTCCGTTGGTGCCCAACAACGTGTAGAAATCTTGAAAACACTCTATCGTGGTGCTGATATCCTTATCTTTGATGAACCTACAGCCGTATTGACTCCTTCAGAGATTGATGAGTTGATGGCAATCATGAAAAACCTTGTCAAAGAAGGGAAGTCCATTATTTTGATTACCCACAAGTTAGATGAGATTCGTGCGGTATCGAATCGAGTGACGGTTATCCGTCGTGGGAAATCAATCCAGACGGTTGAAATCGCAGGCGCAACAAATGCGGACTTGGCAGAAATGATGGTTGGACGCTCAGTCTCTTTTAAAACGGAAAAACAGGCACCACAACCAAAAGAAGTGGTCTTGTCTATCAAAGACTTGGTTGTCAATGAAAACCGCGGTGTACCAGCAGTAAAAAATCTCTCCTTGGATGTTCGTGCTGGTGAAATTGTTGGTATTGCAGGTATTGATGGCAATGGTCAGTCTGAACTCATTCAAGCCATTACTGGTCTTCGTAAGGTTGAGTCAGGTAGCGTTGAATTAAAAGGCAAATCAATCGTGGGGATGCATCCTCGACAAATTACAGAACTCAGTGTGGGGCATGTTCCTGAAGACCGCCACCGTGATGGCTTGATTTTGGAGATGATGATTTCAGAAAATATCGCTCTTCAAACCTACTACAAAGAACCACTCAGCAAGAATGGTATCTTGAACTATGCCAATATTACTTCACATGCTAAGAAATTGATGGAAGAATTTGACGTCCGTGCGGCAAGCGAATTTGTTCCGGCAGCAGCTCTTTCAGGAGGGAATCAACAAAAAGCGATTATCGCTCGTGAGATTGATCGTGATCCTGATCTCCTTATCGTCAGCCAGCCAACTCGTGGTTTGGATGTCGGTGCCATTGAATATATCCACAAACGTTTGATTGAAGAGCGTGATAACGGTAAGGCTGTCCTTGTTGTCAGCTTTGAATTGGATGAGATTTTAAATGTCTCAGACCGAATTGCTGTTATTCACGATGGTAAGATTCAAGGTATTGTATCGCCAGAAACAACTAACAAACAAGAACTTGGTGTCTTGATGGCAGGTGGAAACTTGGGAAAGGAGAAGAGTGATGTCTAAAAAATTACAACAAATTTCGGTTCCCTTGATTTCCGTATTCTTAGGAATCTTGCTCGGAGCCATTGTCATGTGGATCTTCGGATATGATGCTATCTGGGGCTATGAGGAGTTGTTCTATACAGCTTTTGGTAGCCTCCGTGGGATTGGAGAAATTTTCCGTGCCATGGGTCCTCTTGTCTTGATAGGTCTTGGTTTCGCAGTTGCCAGTCGAGCAGGTTTCTTTAACGTTGGACTTCCTGGTCAAGCACTTGCAGGCTGGATTCTCAGTGGTTGGTTTGCCTTGTCAAATCCAGATATGCCTCGTCTCGTTTTGATTCCATTGACAGTGATCATTGCTTTGATTGCAGGTGGAATTGTTGGAGCAATTCCAGGTATCCTCAGAGCCTATCTCGGTACGTCAGAGGTTATCGTGACCATCATGATGAACTACATTGTATTGTATGTGGGAAATGCCTTTATTCATGCCTTTCCTAAAGATATTATGCAAAGTACAGACTCAACGATTCGTGTTAGTGCCAATGCTACATACCAGACATCATGGTTATCAGAGTTGACTGGAAATTCCCGTATGAATATCGGAATTTTCTTTGCAATCATTGCTGTTGGCGTGATTTGGTTCTTGCTCAAGAAAACGACTCTCGGTTTTGAAATTCGTGCAGTTGGTCTTAATCCCCATGCTTCAGAGTACGCTGGTATTTCAGCAAAACGTACAATTATTCTATCAATGATTATCTCTGGTGCTCTGGCTGGTCTTGGTGGAGCGGTCGAAGGTCTTGGAACTTTCCAAAACGTTTACGTTCAGGGATCATCATTAGCTATCGGATTTAACGGGATGGCAGTTAGTTTGCTTGCTGGGAATTCACCAATTGGAATTCTCTTTGCAGCCTTCTTATTTGGAGTTTTGCAAGTAGGAGCACCGGGTATGAACGCAGCGCAAGTTCCGTCTGAGCTTGTCAGCATTGTAACAGCGTCTATTATCTTCTTTGTCAGCGTTCACTACATTATCGAACGCTTTGTCAAACCTAAAAAACAAGTTAAAGGAGGTAAGTAAGGATGTCTATTACAACATTACTCACCCTCTTGGTCTCTTCTATGCTGATTTACTCAGCACCACTTATTTTTACGAGTATCGGAGGAGTTTTCTCTGAACGTGGTGGTGTCGTTAACGTCGGTCTTGAAGGAATTATGGTTATGGGAGCCTTTTCTGGGGTTGTCTTTAACCTTGAGTTTGCAGAACAACTTGGAGCAGCGACTCCTTGGATTTCCTTGTTAGTTGCTGGTATCGTGGGAGCTATTTTCTCCCTCATTCATGCCGTCGCAACAGTTCATTTCCGTGCGGACCATGTTGTCAGCGGTACGGTATTGAACTTGATGGCACCAGCCTTGGCTGTTTTCTTGGTGAAAGTTCTTTATAATAAAGGACAAACAGATAACTTAAGTCAGACTTTTGGACGCTTTGACTTCCCAGTTTTAGCAAATATCCCAGTGATTGGAGATATCTTCTTCAAGTCAACAAGTTTGCTAGGTTATATCGCGATTGCCTTCTCATTCCTTGCTTGGTTTATCCTCTTCAAGACCCGCTTTGGTCTTCGTCTCCGCTCTGTCGGTGAACACCCTCAAGCAGCGGATACTTTGGGAATTAATGTCTACAAGATGAGATATTTAGGGGTTATCATTTCAGGTTTCCTAGGTGGAATTGGGGGAGCGATTTATGCTCAATCAATCTCAGTTAACTTCTCAGTGACAACTATTGTTGGACCTGGATTTATTGCCCTTGCTGCAATGATCTTTGGTAAATGGAACCCAATCGGTGCTATGCTTTCTAGTCTTTTCTTTGGACTTTCACAAAGTTTGGCAGTTATCGGTTCTCAATTACCTTTCCTACAAGGAGTGCCAGCAGTTTACCTTCAAATCGCGCCTTATGTCTTGACCATCCTTGTCTTAGCAGCCTTCTTTGGAAAAGCAGTTGCACCTAAGGCAGACGGTATCAACTACATCAAATCAAAATAAGCATACAAAAAAACGTCAGTTTCAAACTGGCGTTTTATTTGTTAGGATTTTGATGGGTTAGGTTCAACCCCCAAGGGACAAGATTTTCAGTTTTATTTTTGATACGTGTGATATTATCCTTGTGACGAATGATAATCAAGCTAGCAAGTGCTAGGATAATCACGATAAAAAGAAGGTCGTAGCTATTTAAAATAAATCCAAAGAAAGGAAATAGGAGAACTCCGATAACGGCTGCGATAGAAGCAGTAACGCTAGACAGAGAAATCATACTACCTAGATAGAGGCTTCCAAAGAATACGATTGCCAGATAAAGACAGAAGACAGGCGCAAATCCGAAAACAACTCCAGCGCTTGTTGCGACAGCCTTGCCTCCTTTAAACCCTGCAAAGATAGGAAAGGTATGTCCAATTACGGCCAAAAGTCCAAAGACAAGAGGTGATACACCTTGTTGGTGGAAAAGAATAGGAAGTAGAGTGGCCAAGGTTCCTTTAAAGAAGTCAATCACAAAGGTTGCCATACCTGCTTTCTTACCTAAAATTCGGAAAGTATTGGTTGTTCCGGTGTTTCCAGAACCATGTTCACGCAGATTTGTTTGAAAAAAGATTTGTCCAATCCAAAGACCAGACGGAATCGAACCTAGCAGATAAGCTAAAATTAATAATACAAATGTCATCATAGACCTATTATACCATGAAATGGTATAGAAAGTCAGAGAATATCCTGTGAAATTGTGACGGCTGAAAGGGAAAAGCTTTGCAAAATCGCTAGAAAACCTGTAAAATAGTAAAGATGAACAAATAGGAGGTTCCTTGTGTCAAAAAAGGAAATCAATATTAATAACTACAATGATGATGCCATTCAGGTGCTAGAAGGGTTGGATGCGGTCCGTAAACGTCCAGGGATGTATATCGGATCGACTGACGGTGCGGGTCTCCATCACCTAGTCTGGGAAATCGTGGACAATGCAGTCGATGAGGCTTTGTCTGGCTTCGGTGATCGGATTGATGTGACTATCAATAAAGACGGAAGTTTAACCGTTCAAGACCATGGTCGTGGGATGCCGACTGGTATGCACGCCATGGGAATTCCAACTGTCGAGGTTATCTTTACCATTCTCCATGCCGGAGGAAAATTCGGTCAAGGTGGCTACAAGACTTCTGGTGGTCTCCACGGGGTTGGATCATCCGTTGTTAATGCCCTTTCTAGTTGGTTAGAAGTAGAAATCACTCGTGACGGTACAGTCTACAAGCAACGTTTTGAAAATGGTGGAAAACCCGTCACAACCTTGAAGAAAGTTGGTACGGCACCTAAGTCTAAGACAGGTACCAAAGTTACCTTCATGCCTGACGCGACGATTTTTTCTACGACAGACTTCAAGTACAATACCATTTCAGAGCGCCTCAATGAGTCAGCCTTTCTTTTAAAAAATGTTACCTTGTCATTAACAGACAAACGAACAGACGAAGCAATCGAATTTCATTATGAGAACGGGGTACAAGACTTTGTTTCTTACCTCAATGAAGACAAGGAAACCTTGACACCGGTTCTATACTTTGAAGGGGAAGAAAATGGTTTCCAAATAGAAGTAGCCCTCCAGTACAATGATGGATTCTCAGATAACATCTTGTCCTTTGTTAATAACGTTCGTACCAAGGATGGGGGGACGCATGAGACAGGACTCAAGTCAGCCATTACTAAGGTCATGAATGACTACGCGCGTAAGACTGGGCTCCTCAAGGAAAAAGATAAAAATCTTGAAGGGTCAGACTACCGCGAGGGACTAGCAGCCGTTCTTTCTATTCTGGTTCCTGAAGAGCACCTTCAGTTTGAAGGACAGACCAAGGACAAGCTTGGAAGTCCACTAGCTCGTCCGGTTGTGGATGGAATTGTGGCTGATAAGTTGACCTTCTTCCTTATGGAAAATGGAGAATTGGCTTCCAATCTTATTCGCAAAGCTATCAAGGCGCGTGATGCCCGTGAAGCGGCTCGCAAGGCGCGTGATGAGAGCCGAAATGGTAAGAAAAACAAGAAAGACAAGGGCTTGTTGTCTGGAAAATTGACCCCAGCCCAGTCTAAGAATCCTGCTAAGAATGAACTCTACCTAGTTGAGGGGGATTCTGCCGGTGGTTCTGCCAAACAAGGTCGTGACCGTAAGTTCCAAGCAATTCTTCCATTACGTGGTAAAGTAATCAATACAGAAAAAGCATCGATTTCAGATATTCTGAAGAACGAAGAAATCAATACGATTATTTATACGATTGGTGCTGGTGTTGGTAGTGACTTCAAGATTGAAGATTGTAACTATGACAAGATTGTCATTATGACCGATGCGGATACCGATGGTGCCCACATTCAAGTCTTGCTATTAACATTCTTCTATCGTTATATGAAACCATTGATTGAAGCAGGGAAAGTATATCTTGCATTACCACCTTTATATAAGATTTCTAAAGGAACTGGTAAAAAGCAAGTGGTCGAATACGCGTGGACAGAAAAGGAACTTGAAGAAAAGACTAAATTAGTCGGAAAAGGTTACTTATTACAACGATATAAAGGTCTTGGG